>NZ_CAXATZ010000008.1:0-104083 GCF_963971605.1 uncultured Xanthomarina sp. | reverse complement strand
TTTATATATTACAACATTAAAAGAAACATATTTAATGCTTAAATTTGAAATGTTAAATTATGTTAAAATTAACGTTTTACCGATGTTTTTTGGTTTTTAACCGAATTTTTCGTACTATTGTCGATATCTTAACCGAAATAAACTAAATGTTATGACTTTAAACTGTGTAGTAGTTGATGACTCAGCAATTCAGCGCCTCTCAATTGTTAAGTTGATTGAAAATCATCCATCCCTTAACCTAATTGCAGAATACAATAGTGCTCTAGAGACTAAAAATGGACTTAATACCCATAAAGTTGACTTAATCTTTTTAGACATTGAAATGCCAGTGTTAAATGGGTTTGAACTTTTAGATGTATTAAACAACAAGCCTCAAATTATATTTGTTACCGGAAAAACCGAGTATGCTTTTAAGGCATTTAATTATGATGCCACAGATTACCTGCACAAACCGATAACCAGGGAACGTTTTAATACTGCTGTTGACAAAGCTGTAGAGCAACATAAATTAAAATTAGACTTTAACGAAACCGAAGGCGAGCACATTTTTGTAAAAAGCAACCTTAAAAAACGTAAAGTTTACATTAAAGACATTAAATGGATTGAAGCGCTTGGCGATTATGTAAAACTGGTTACCGAAGAAACCAGCTTGGTAGTACTTTCCACCATGAAAGCTTTTGAAAGTGAGCTTCCTGAAGGCAAGTTTTTAAGAATCCATAAATCCTATATTGTCAATTTAGATAAAATAGACAGGTTTAACAGTAAGAATGTTGAAGTTGGCGCTTACGAAATCCCTTTAAGCAGAAACAAAAAGACCCAACTGGTAGATGCTTTAAACAACATCTCTTAAAACTAGTAATTATCAACATTTAAAATTACTCTTACAGCCCTAAAATCTTTTACAGCGAAGAAGCTATTATTAATTTTAATAATGGCTTCTTTAGTTTTAGATACAGATTGCTTTGGTGGAATTTTAACAATTATATGTTTTATAAATTGATTTCTTATCCTAGAAACAGGTGGAAATTCCGGCCCTAAAATATCGGTTTTAAAAACCATACGTAAGGATTTGGCATACCAGTCGGCAGCAACATTTACCTTATTGTAATTACGGTGTTTAAAGGTAATTTTAATCAGTCTGTAAATAGGTGGATATTTAAAGTTTCGGCGTTCGTCCATTTGCTCCTCATACATTTCCATGTAAGAATTTGTAGTTACTTGCTGTAAAATCTTATGGTATGGATTATAGGTTTGAATGAGCACTTTCCCTCTTTTTTCGGTTCTTCCTGCCCGTCCAGACACTTGCAACATAAGTTGAAAACTACGTTCATGAGCCCTAAAATCCGGAAAATTAAGCATGTTGTCAGCATTCATGATGCCTACCAATTTTACATGTCTAAAATCCAAGCCCTTGGTAAGCATTTGTGTACCAACCAAAATATCCACTTCTTGCTGTTCGAAAGCCGTGATTATTTTTTCGTAACCATATTTCCCTCTGGTCGTGTCCAAATCCATTCTAGCCACTTTATAATTGGGAAAAAGCTTGTTTACCTCCTCCTCTACTTGTTGCGTACCAAAGCCTTTGGTATCCAAATCCACGCTCCCACAGGCTTCACAGGCTTTAATCATTACTGAGTGATAGCCACAATAATGACAACGCAGTTGATCTTTGTATTGATGGTAGGTTAAACTCACATCGCAATTTGGGCATTGTGGAGACACACCACAGGTTTGACATTCTACAATGGGCGAAAAACCTCTCCTGTTTTGAAACAGAATAATTTGATGACCTTCTTTAAGCGTTTCTGTCATTTCTTCAATCAATCTGTCGCTAAAATGTCCTGTCATGCGTTTGCGCTTATGCTTGTCCTTTATATCCACAAGCTCTATATCAGGCATCAATACATTATTGTACCTGGTGGATAATTCAACCAACCCATACTTCTGCAATTTGGTATTGTAATAACTCTCAATACTGGGAGTTGCAGAGCCTAAAAGTGTTTTACATTGAAACAAATGTGCCAAAACAATAGCTGTATCTCTTGCATGATATCTTGGAGCTGGATCAAATTGTTTATAAGACGATTCGTGCTCTTCGTCCACAATAACCAATCCCAAATCATGAAAAGGCAATAAAACCGAAGAACGAGCCCCTAAAATTATTTGTGCTTTATACGAATGACGTATTAAGTGATTCCAAACCTCAACACGTTCCTGAGATGAATATTTAGAATGAAATACCGCTACTTTTTCTCCAAAATAATCCTGTAACCTATTTACCAATTGCGTTGTTAAAGCAATTTCAGGTAACAGGTACAAAACTTGTTTCCCTTGTTGTAAAACCTCTTCAATCAATTTGACATAAATTTCTGTTTTACCAGAAGACGTGACACCATGTAACAAAGTAATATGGTACTTTTCAAAAGATGCCTTAATTTCTTGAAAGGCTATTTTTTGAGGTTCATTAAGGGTTTTTAAAGGATTGTTTTTTTCTCCAGAATATTGAATTCTATCTGTTTGAATGTAATATTCTTCTAGAATGTCTTTATCTATCAATGATTTTACTATGGCTGAAGACGCATTGCTTTTGTCTGTCAATTCCGAAACTTTTATGGGCTTTTTGGTTTGAGCAGAAAGAGTAAACAATGTTAGTACGACCTCTCTTTGTTTTGGTGCTCTGCCAAGGTCTTCCAAAAGATCTTGCAGATGTTTTTCCGAAGAAAATTTTGTCTGTAATTTTACATAGCGTACCAGTTTGGGTTTGTATTTTTCATAAATTTCCTCTTCAACCAGAACAATGCGCTTATCCAACATGCTTTTAATAACAGGCAGCACATTTTTTTTATCCAAAATACTTACTATATCTTGAATTTTAAGGGATGTTTGATGGTTTAAAGCTTCAAAAATCAAAAACTCCTCATCCTGAAGTTCTGCCTCATTTACTTGTGTTTCGGTGTTTTTTGTGATGATGGTCTCACTTTCCAACAAGAAGGCGTTTGGCAAGGCTGCTCGCATGACATCGCCCAATGTGCACATGTAATATTCTGAAATCCATTTCCAATGCTCCAATTGTTTTTTGGTTACAATGGCTTCGTTATCTAAAATTTGATGAATGTCCTTGGCCTCATAGGCATGTGGTTCGGTAGTATGAATGTTAAACACCAAAGCTGTATAAATTTTTGCTTTTCCAAAAGGCACGGACACACGCATTCCTGGTGTTAAAAAACCGGCTTCAGCTTCCGTAATGCTATAGGTAAACAGTTTTGGAAGTGGTAAGGGAAGTATGACGTCTATAAAGTGCAAGGCTGAATGGTGTTTTTGTTAAGTTTTTTCTATCTGTTAAAAAAAGGGAACCTTAAGGTTGTTTATCCGTATCGTTTGGTTTATTGGTATTTAAAATATAAACATTACTCTTTATTTTTTTCAATCGGTTCAATGAGGCGTTCAACTCGTAGCCCAAAAGCAAAATATTGGAATTCAACCACAAATAAAACAGCAAGATCAATAAGGCTCCAATAGAACCATAAAGCTCATTATATTTGGAGAAATTTTCAATATATATTCCAAATAAATAAGAACTTAAAATAATTAAAATGGTTGTAAACAAAGTGCCAACAGAGAAAAACCTGGATTCTTTACCTTCCCTGGTTCCAAAATAATACAATACAGCTGTTGCCAGGTAAACCATAATTACAAAAAACACATATTTAGCAAAAGGAATCCAGAATTGCAGATTGCTTTTTTCCAAAATTCCATGACTTTCTAAATTCCCCAACACATAAATTTCAAAATACCCTAGCACCACAACAGTGATTATCAACAAAAAAGATAATATTAAAGCCACTCCCATGGCAAATAGATATTGTTTTACCACATTTCTGGTGAGTTGTTCGTGGTAAGAACTTTCAAAACCAGCAAATACTGCGCTAATACCATTTGCCATTAAAAAAATGGACACTAAAAACACAGAGGACAATAAACCTCCACGCTCTGTAGCTTCAATATTCTCGAAAATATTTTTAAAGAAAAATTCGGATGTGGTAGGTGGTAAAAATGAATTTAAAAAATTTAAAAACTCTATTCTAAAATCGTCAATTGGGATTAATGGGATTATAATCAATATAAAGAGCAAAAAAGGAAACAAAGCTGTAAAAAAGCTAAATGCAATGGCACTTGCTCTGGTTGTTAACGCGCCTTTTCCAATACCTATAATATACAATTCCATTAAATCGTACAACGAAAGCCCTTCCAAACCAGGTAATTTAATTTTTTTCAAAAAGCTTACAATCCAGTTTAAAACAGGGATTTTGCTTAATTTATCTTCTATGGGCTTGGTCATTTATTAATTCAAGATTTTTAATTTAAGATTCAAGATTTTCTTGTTTTTAGACAAATTTTGAATGTTGAACTTTGAATTTGAAACTTTAAATTAAGAATCATACTGCTTTTAGGCTTAAGTCCATGTTGTAAACAGAATGGGTTAATGCTCCCGAAGAAATGTAGTCCACACCACATTCGGCATATTTTCTAATGGTTTTTTCGTTGATGCCTCCAGAAGATTCTGTTAAACAAGTATCTCCAATTAAAGCCACTGCCTTTTTGGTGTCCTCATAGTTAAAATTGTCTATCAAAATCCTGTAAACACCTTTGTTTTGGAGAATTTCCTGGATCTCTTCCAAATTTCTTGCTTCTACAATAATCTTTAAGTCCCTATTGGTGTTTTTAAGGTACGCTTTGGTTTTATTGATGGCTTTTGTAATGCCTCCAGCAAAATCTATGTGGTTGTCCTTTAACATAATCATATCGTAAAGTGCAAACCTGTGGTTTTCGCCTCCTCCAATTTTAACAGCCCATTTTTCTAAAGCCCGAATGCCAGGAGTGGTTTTCCTAGTGTCTAAAATTTTAGTTCCTGTACCTTCCAGCAAATCTACAAACTGCTTGGTTTTGGTAGCTATGGCACTCATGCGCTGCATGGCATTCAACACCAATCGTTCAGCCTTTAAAATAGATTGGGAAGCACCTTCAACATAAAATACAATGTCGCCATATGCCACCTTAGAACCGTCTTCAATTAGGATGTCCATTTTTAGGTCTTTGTCTATATGTTGGAACACTGTTTTGGCAAACTCCACGCCAGCAATTATGCCATTGTCCTTGACCAATAATTTGGCCTTTCCTGTAGCCTGTTCCGGAATACATGCTAACGAGCTATGGTCTCCATCTCCTACATCTTCACGAATGGCGTTTGCAACTATTAATTCTATTTCTTTTTGGAACTGTTCTTTACTAATCATTTGCGAAATAATTTACCGTAAAAATACTAATTGAAAAGTAAATTCTTGGCATTCTAAATTCTTAATTCCAATTAAAACGTAAATTTGTTTTTAATTTTTAACAGGATTGGGGTTTAAGCCCTACTTATCAAGATATGCAAATAAAACTTTTAGCCATTGGCAAAACAGACAACAAGCAACTTCAAGCTTTAATAGACGATTATCAGAAACGTTTGGGCTTTTATGTAAAATTTGAATTTGAGATTATTCCGGATTTAAAGAAGGTTAAAAATTTAAGCGAAGACCAACAGAAACAAAAAGAAGGCGAACTGATTTTAAGCAAACTGCAAAATCAGGACATATTGATATTATTGGATGAAAACGGTAAGCAATTGAGTTCTGTTGGATTTTCGGAATATTTACAAAAACACATGAATTCTGGTATCAAGCAATTGGTTTTTGCAATTGGTGGCCCTTATGGTTTTTCCAATGAGGTTTACAGCAAAGCCCAAGGGAAACTATCTTTTTCTAAAATGACTTTTTCACATCAAATGATTCGGTTGTTTGTTGTGGAACAACTTTACAGAGGGTTTACCATTTTAAGGAACGAGCCTTATCATCATCAATAAACCCAAACCCTAAAATAAAATTCCTAAACCCAAACACATTAACGCTACAACAAATACCTTTGTCTTAACCAACAACTCTATATTAAAATTGCTTTATCTAATTATAAAAACAACCAAGTGTTTTGACATTTAACATCATTGCGCCTATGCTAGAAAACAATGTTTTATGGGAAACCAAAAAATAACAAATACTCACAAAAAAACCACAAATTCACTATTACCAGTAAACTTGTGGTTTTATTTTTTTAAAAACGAATTTAAAGAAACTAATGTGTGGAATAAGTCTGCTTTCTTTTTTTAAGCTGAATATCCAAATCGTGAATGGTTTCTTTTACTGCCATCTCAAAATTTTTCTCTGTTGAAGTAGCAAATATTCTAGGTCCAGGCAAACTCAGCTCCATATTACAAATTTTACCTTGTTCTTTTTGATTATTATCTTGTTTAAAAAACACATCACAAGAAATTAACCAATCGTATTTTTTGGCTAATTTTTCTAATTTTTCCGTTGTGTATTGAGATAGGGATTCGCTGGAATCCATGTTTACGTATTGAATGATAATGTTCATGATAATTGTTTTTTATTGAATTTATAATCTATTACAATATTATTTAAAAAGAAACATATTTCAACTGATATTTATCAATTACATAAAAAATACATCTTATAAATTTCTTAAAAAAACTACAAATCTCGTGTTCGTTTTTTAAAAGTTGGTTCACATAGTGAAAATATCTATTCTTCCTAAACAATTTAAAAACAGTTTAATCACTCTTTCTCATAAGCAAGGCCAAACTGGTTACATTGGAATCTAATTTGGTTGGCCAAGGCAGTTCGCCCAATGGCAATACAACCAAATCGGCTCCTTCTTTAATGAGTCTTTCAACGGCCACATGAGGTCCATAAATAACAGTTCCGTTAGACCATAACGGTTTTGAGTTTGGAAAATAATCGTGCAATAAGATAACACCATTTTTCTTAAGCCTACTCAAGGCCAAAGGGACTTCTTTGTAAACAGTGGCTTGAGAATGGTCTCCATCCAAAAATATAAAATCGTATTGTTTATCGTTTTTGGACAGAAACTCCAAAGAGGTATTGGAAATAAAAGTAACGAAGGAATCGTAATTAAAATTTTCAATCATTTCCAAAGGTGAATATTTAGTGCCATAATCCAACCAAGGCTTTGTTTTGGTACAATTAACATCTCTTATATCCAAAGTGGTAAAATCTACCTTGTTACCTTGTTTAACTTGACTGTGATAAAGTGCAGAAGCAATATTTAAGGTGGAAGCTCCTATGTGAGTTCCTATTTCCAGAATGGTTTGAGGTTTAAAATAATTAATTAAATAATAGATAGCTCTTCTGTCACCATAATTGACTCCACCAGTATTACCAGGAATGGTAAATTGTTCGATTTCTTTTTTGGATTGAGCCCATTGAGCTTCAATAGTATCCGAATTTAAGATACTTGAAAGCGATATACCATGTGCAGAACGTAAATTGGAAGCATCACAAGCAACTGTTTCAAGCTTACTGAATTCTTCAGCATCCTTCTTTAGTCCTGCTGCTCTCTTATACGAATGAATCTGGTTCATTATAAAATTTGGCATGGCTTTTTTTACCATCTTTTTAAGTCTCATATCTCTATTTTATTTTTGATTATTTTTAATTAAAATCCACAACATAACATTCAGATAACTAGTTGTTTGTTTGCTAAAAAATGTTGTTTGACCAAGTTAATTCTTTTTACAATAAAAACAAATCCTTTGTGTTTTAACTGAAAAACCTGTGTAATTTAAGGAGTGCTTTTAACCTATGATAAGCTGTTTAACACATATTTAATCGATTTGTCCTGTCTATGCCTTTAATAAAATGAAACATCTTTGACCAAAAATTTTGTCACATAGCGAAATGATTATATGGATGTTGCATGTGACCTTGTAAAAAAAATAAATATAAACACATGAAATAAAAAGTGACATCGGGAAAATTAGCTGTAACTTTGCAGCAAATTTAAAATGGCATTCAAATTGTCATTCAACAAAAACAATCTATGTCATTTAACACATTAGGCCTTTCTGAAGCCATTCTTAAGGCAATCAGTAAAAAGGGATATAATGAACCGTCTCCTATTCAGCTAAAAGCCATTCCTCCTATCTTACAAGGTAAAGATGTCTTGGCTTCTGCCCAAACCGGAACAGGAAAAACAGCAGGATTTACCTTGCCTTTACTTCATATTCTTTCTGAAAGTGAAAACTCTAAATTTAGGCCAATTCGTGCCTTGATATTAACCCCAACACGTGAATTGGCTGCCCAAGTGTATGCCAACGTAAAAGAATACAGTGAATTTTTAAACATAAGAAGTGCCGTTATTTTTGGAGGTGTCAACCAAAAACCGCAAGCAGCAGCCATACGTCAAGGTATAGATGTTTTGGTGGCCACTCCAGGACGTTTGCTGGATTTGGAAAGTCAAGGGTTGTTATCGTTAAAAAGAGTAGAGATATTTGTTTTGGATGAAGCCGATAGGATGTTGGACATGGGCTTTTTGCGCGATATGGAACGAATAATGAGCAAAATGCCTGCCAAACGCCAAAACTTAATGTTTTCGGCAACCTTCTCAAAAGACATCAGGAAATTGGCAAACGGCATTTTACATCATCCTGTTCAAGTAGAAGCGACACCAGAAAACTCAACAGTTGATGCCATTAACCAAAAAGTATATCGTGTTGCAAGTGGTAAAAAAACCGATTTAATCATCAAGTTAATTTCCGAAGGCAACTGGAAGCAAGTATTGGTCTTTACAAGAACCAAACATGGCGCCAACAAACTGTGCAAAAAAATGGTGAGTGCCAATATTTCTGCAGCAGCCATCCATGGCAATAAAAGTCAAGGTGCCAGGACCAAAGCTTTGGCTGGATTTAAAAATGGAAGTGTTCGTGTTATGGTAGCCACAGATATTGCAGCTCGAGGTTTGGATATTCCTTTGTTACCACATGTGGTTAATTTTGAATTGCCAAACATTTCAGAGGATTATGTGCATAGAATTGGCAGGACAGGTCGTGCTGGAGCCAGTGGAGAAGCCATATCTTTGGTAAGTGCAGACGAAACGACCTATTTAAGGGATATTGAAAAATTGGTAGGCATGAAAATCCCTGTAGATATCCTGGAAGGGTTTGAACCGGATCCAAATGCGTCAACAGAACCAAAAAAACGAGGTGGTGGACAAAACAGGAATTCCAACAGAGCTTCCTCCAACAAAGGCAAGAATAGTAATCGCAAAGCCAAACAGAATCCCAATAGGGCACCAAAAAGCAGAAGATAAATTTGTTGTGACACAAGAATTAAAAAATAAAATAATAGCTGTCTGTAATCAGAAAATAGCACAAAAAGGCACTCATGTTGGTTTGTCCTTTTATGCTTTTTTCGCAAATAAAAACGATAATCCGGAATTACTGATGGAAGCTGCCACCTGGTGGATTTTAACCCAAAAATTGGATCATTTTGAAAAAGCTGTGAAAATAAAAGAATTGGTTCAAGATTTATAAATGAGCACACAACCCAACAATCCCTTGCATGGTATTAAACTGGAGCAAATTGTAACAAAACTTGAAGCCCACTATGGTTGGGAGTATTTAGGACAAAAGATACGTATTCGTTGTTTTCAAGACAACCCATCCATAACATCCAGTTTAAAGTTTTTAAGACGAACGCCTTGGGCCAGAACCAAAGTTGAGAACCTGTATTTAAAGATGATAAAACATCAAAAAAATTAAAAAGGTGTTTTAAGCTTTTTATCCACCTTAATTTTATATCCTACAGAAATTTTGGCTTTGGTATTACTGAATAAGTAATTTAAGCCATAATCTAAATTAGTGGTATAAATACTGCTTCCATAAACCAACGTGGCATAAAAACGCTTATAACTATAACCAATTCCTGCATTATAATCCAATTTATACAACAAAGGATTGGAGACCCTATAATCATTTACGTCTGATTGTGCTTTTTTATACATAACTCCAATTCCTGGGATGACATTTAAAGTGGCAAAAAAGTTGGCTGGCAAAACAAAAACAGCCAATAAACCTCCCGAAATCCCCAAGCCAGTTCCTTTAAATTCGTTTAAATAGGCATCAGGATTAAATGTCTCATTGTCTGGAATCAAAGAGCTGTCTCCAGAAAAATTATCATAAACCATAAATCCACCAATACCACCTGTTATATAATGCTTTCTTTCTTCTTTAACCAAACCTGCCCTTAACGTTGAAGAAGAAAACGAAATTCTATCAAACGTGTACAAATAACTTAGACCTAATGATAGTGAAGTGATATCGTCCCTAAAAAATTCAGGAGCATTAAAATTGTTTTTTACATTAAACCCTTTGTACCTCTGAACGTACAAACTTACCAAATGATTATAACCTACAATCAAAGAACCTTGCATATCAAAACGTTGCGTAGGATGTTTTTCCTGACCTTTTAAATTAAAAGCAATATCTATAATTAATTTGCTGGTTCCCAAACCAAAACCCACACCAGCTCTGTTATTGGGTTTAAAAGACAACTTGTCGTTATCGTTTATCAAATTAAAACTTTGCCCTTTGTAATTGGTAAACAACCTAATGGACCAATTGTTCATATCCCTATCTATTAGCAAGGTATCCAATACTTCCCTGGCACTTAACGAATCCAACTCTTTTAATTTCTGGGCTTGCATAGACATGCAAAAACACAAAAGACAGATAAATATAAGTGGTTGTTTCACCATAAAGATTTTGGAGATTGTAAATTTTTAAAATTTTCAATGAATTTAATATTATTTTCCGTTGTTTTGAAATAAAATAACAGGTCTTTTTAACAATGTATCGCCTATGCAACTCGTATTTGCCACCAACAACCTAAACAAACTCAAGGAAGTTCAAGTATTGATACCAGCATCCATTAAGCTGCTTAGCTTAAAAGATATTGGCTGTTTGGAAGATATTCCTGAAACCCAAAACACCATAGAAGGCAATGCCATACAAAAAGCAGAATACATTAAATTACATTATGGTTACAACTGTTTTGCAGACGATACAGGTTTGGAAGTTCCAATTTTACATGGTGAACCAGGAGTGTATTCTGCCAGATATGCAGGACCACAACGCGATGCCGATGACAATATGAATTTATTGCTTGAAAAATTAAAAGACAAAACCAACAGACAAGCCCAGTTTAAAACGGTTATAGCATTGCATCTAGATGGAGAACTAAAAACCTTCACAGGTATTTGCAAAGGGAACATTACCAAAGAAAAACATGGTGAACACGGTTTTGGGTACGACCCTATTTTTAAAGCCGAAGGGAACACAAAAACGTTTGCAGAATTACCCCTAGAAGAAAAAAACCAAATTGGACATCGTGGAAAAGCTGTTGGACAGTTGGTTGATTATCTTAACACATTAACAAATCAATACACATAAGAACTACAGTTATATCCATTTAAAAATTGTTCTTGCAAACCTCTCATGCAACTAATATTTAGATTCTCACACAATTACCATTAACATATAAAATAAAAGTGTACCTTTGCACGAAATTTATCAGAGCCTAAAGTTCTGAAAAAAAATTCCTCAGAGAGAGGATGTGTTACTGGAGGTTTAGGTTTAAGTATGTCGATTCGCTTCTTTTGTAACACCACAAAATATAATCGAATACTTATTTAAACGAATGAACACATTCCAAGATTTAGGTCTTAACAACGACCTATTGCAAGCTATTACAGACATGGGTTTTGAAACCCCAAGTGATGTCCAAGCCAAAGCCATCCCTATTTTACTTGAAAAAGAAACCGATTTGGTTGCCTTAGCGCAAACCGGAACAGGTAAAACTGCTGCATTTGGTTTTCCCATGCTGCAAAAAATTCAAATAGATAGCAGAACAACCCAAGGATTGATCCTATCTCCTACCCGTGAACTTTGCTTACAGATCACCAACGAACTTAAACAATACGGAAAATATTGCAAAGGACTTAATGTGGTTGCCATTTATGGTGGTGCCAGCATTACAGAGCAAGCCAGGGAAGTTAAAAGAGGTGCCCAAATTATTGTTGCAACTCCTGGTAGAATGAAAGATATGATTAGTCGTAACATGGTTGACATCTCAAAAATAGAATATGCTGTGTTGGATGAAGCTGATGAAATGTTGAACATGGGATTCTATGAAGATATCACAGATATTTTATCGCATACACCACAAGATAAAAGTACATGGCTTTTTAGTGCTACCATGCCTAAAGAAGTAGCCAATATTGCTAAAAAATTCATGAAAAACCCTATTGAAATAACCGTAGGGAACAAAAACGAAAGTACCAATCAGGTGTCTCATGAATACTATTTGGTAAATGCCAGAGACCGTTATCAAGCCTTAAAACGTTTGGCAGACGCCAATCCAGATATTTTTTCGGTTATTTTCTGTAGAACCAAACGCGATACTCAAAAAGTAGCCGAGCAATTAATAGAAGATGGCTATAGTGCTGGCGCTTTACATGGCGATTTAAGTCAGAACCAACGTGATTTGGTCATGAAATCCTTCCGAAACAAACAAATACAAATGTTGGTGGCTACAGATGTAGCTGCTCGTGGGATAGATGTGGACGATATTACACATGTTATAAACTATCAATTACCAGACGAAATTGAAACCTACACACACAGGTCTGGACGTACTGGACGTGCCGGAAAAACAGGTGTTTCCATGGTTATTGTTTCAAAAAGTGAGGTTCGGAAAATAAAAAGCATTGAGCGCATTATAAAAAAAGATTTTGTAAAAAAAGACATACCAGATGGGATGGAAATTTGCGAAGTTCAATTAATGTCGCTTGCCAATAAAATTCACCATACAGAAATCAATCATGAAATTGATAAATATTTGGAAAGCATCAACAAGCTATTTGCTGACACTACCAAAGACGAATTGATTAAAAAATTCTTCTCGGTTGAGTTTACCAGATTCTTTAATTACTACCAAAAAACCAAAAACCTGAATATAACTGATACCTCACGTGGTGAAGATAGTCGTGAAAGTGGGCGTGGTTTTGGTGGAAACAGCAACGACACACGTTATTTTATTAACGTAGGAAGAAAGGATGGTTACGACTGGATGAAATTGAAAGATTTCTTAAAAGAAGCCTTAGACTTAGGAAGGGACGATGTTTTTAAAGTAGATGTAAAAGAAAGTTTCTCATTCTTCAATACTGAAAAAGAACTTCAGGAAAAAGTATTGGCTTTCTTTACAGATTTTAAACATGAAGGACGCTTTGTAAATGTTGAAATAAGCGAAGACAAAGGTAAAGGAACCAGTAGGAACAAAAGACGTCGTGATGGTGGAGGAAGCAAAAGACGTAGTGAAGATAAACCAAGAGGAGACAGACGTTCTGGTTCTAGAGGCGAGGGTAACAGAAGCGACAGACGCAGCTCTGTAAGCAACGAATCCCGACCAAGACGTTCTAAGTCTGAAGCTGGCTTATCAAGGCCTAGACGATCCAGACGTTAAACTTTACTGCCTTAACAGTCAGTAATTTTGTTAATTTTTAGTCAAAATATAAGAACCCTAGACGTATTTTCGTTTAGTTTAGTACTTTTATGCTCAATATGGCTTTAATGAAAAAACTATTTTTTCTTTTTACTCTTTTTTTAGGAACCTCCCTAATGTTTGGTCAGGAAGACACAACTGTTAAAGGGGTTGTTATTAATGCTACCGAAGGTGTGCCTTTGGAAAGTGTTAATATTGTTAATATCAATCAAGTAAAAGGAACAACTACCAATGCCAGAGGGGAATTTGAAATTAAAGCCAAAGCAACAGATACCCTTCATTTTTCGTATTTAGGGTTTAAGTCCATTCGTGTTCGGGTTACGAACGACTGGATAAAGTTTGGCAGTTCTACCATAGAATTGACTGAATTGGCTTTTGCCTTGGAAGAAGTAGTAGTCAACGAGTTTAAACTTACAGGTTTTTTGGAAGTGGATATTCAACAAGTTCCTATGAACACCAATTATCGTTACAGTATTTCCGGATTACAAACAGGATATGAAGCTGGTGGTTCATCATCAAATGCTGTAACCCGAGTCCTTGGCGCAGTTTTTAATCCAGCCGATTTTTTACATAGCATGTTTGGCAAACAACCCAACGAAATGCGTAAGCTAAAGAAAATGAAGCAAGACGACGAAATAAGAACCCTTTTGGCCAATAGGTTCGATAGGGAAATGTTGGTGGCACTGTTACAAGTGGATCGAGTGGATTTGGATGAAATTATCAGACAATGCAATTATTCCAAGAATTTTATTGAAACTGCAAACGACCTGCAAATCCTGGACGCCATTAGCGAATGTTATGAAGAGTATAAAGTGCTAAGCCGAAATAGGAAATACGGCAAATTATAAACCCATAAAAAAAACCGAAAGAAATTCTTTCGGTTTTTTTAATTTATGTTTTCTGCGATATTGAAACAACTGCTAAGATGACTCATAAAACCGCTCCACAATCTCATCATAACTTTTAATGGTTTTCTTGATCCAATCCAATCGTTTTTGTTGCTGTTCTTCCAAACTAAGTTTCCAGTCTATATCTGTTTGTTTTAGTTTGGTGGTTACATGCTGTAAAACAATAGCTGCAGAAACCGAAATGTTTAAACTTTCTGTAAATCCGTACATAGGAATTTTCAAGAACGTATCTGCTTGGCCAATAACCTCTTGAGACAGTCCTTCTGTTTCTCTTCCGAAGAAAAAACAAGATTTTTTAGTCACATCAAATTCATGAAGCAAACAGTTGTTGGCATGAGGTGAGGTAGCTACAATTTGATAGCCTTTTTGTTTTAAATCCTGAATACAGGTTTTCACGGAATGGAACCTGTTTAAATCCACCCATTTCTGGGCTCCCATGGCAATTTCCCTATCAATACGTTTGGAATTTCTTTCTTCCACAATATGCACTTCCTGTATTCCAAACACATCACAACTTCTAATGACTGCGCTGGTATTGTGAAGTTGGTACACATCTTCTGTAGCCACCGTAAAATGTTTGGTTCGTTCCTCTAAAACCTTATCAAAACGTTGCCTTCTGTTTTCGGTTAGGTAACTTTCCAGGTATGCCAATAATTTTAAATCTACCATGTCATAAAAATAAAAAAACCTGACTGTGACATCAGGTCTTCAGTATTAAAACTTAAACATCTTAATCGTTTGCCCCTATATTGCCTTGAGAAACAATGGTGGGTTGTGCTTCACTTAAAAGTACGTTTATATGACCATTAACACCCAATACATCATCGTATTCAAATACAGCATTATCGTCCAAAGCAGATACATTGGTCTCGCTTATTCCTGTATTACCATCCACTGGATTAAAAGTGAAGATAATATCACCAGTTGTAGCAACATCATTGGAGTAAATATAGGCAGGATGCAACCCATCCAAAGGTGTGTTTTGCAACGCAATTACAGCCAAAGCCTCACCATTATTTCTACCGTAAAATGTAGCTGTTCCAGAGATTCCTGAGGTATTCACTTCGTTTAAAACATAAGATGTGGAAACACCAGACAATTCGTTTTGTCCAATGTCACCTTGTGCCACAATGGTTCCTAAACTCATATCGCTTTCATGCACATTAATATAACCATCAAAATTTATGATATCTATGTATAAAAACGCAACATCGTTATCCAAAGCAGCTATATTGGTTGCACTTATTCCTGTGTTCCCATCAACAGGATTAAAGGTAAATGCTATATCTCCACCTTCTACAGCAGTGTTGTTATGGATATGTGCAGGATGCATCATCCCATTTACTGCATTGGTTATTTGAATAATGGCAAGGGCTTCACCATTTTCCCTTTCATAAAAAGTGGCCAGTCCAGATATTCCAGGCACATCCTTTTCACTTAAACTGTATGTTTTGGAAACATCTGTCAGTTCGTTTTGTCCAATATCACCTTGAGCAAGAATATGGTCTGGTTGCGACTCACTATAAAGCACATTCACGTATCCATCAAAACTCAACAAATCATCATAGGTAATGCTTGTTCCACTATCTAATGTTGAAAATGTGGTGGTACTGAAGCCAGTAGTATCATTAACATCATTTAATGTAATAGCAATGTCACCACCTTCAGCAGCAGTATTGAAATTTATGGATGCAGGATGCGATGTTCCAGTAGAAATTCCAGTCAAACGAATTTCTACGGTTGTAGAATTATCATCGTTTTTAATAAACTTTGCTGTTCCATTGACATTGTTATCGAAAATTGAGGATACAGCATAGGTTTTAGAAGTTAAACTTGAAGGAATAGGTGTAATGTGATCATCACTACTGCAACCCATTAACACCATACATGGTAACAAGACATTTAGCAACTTAAGTAGCTTCTTCATATTCAAAAATTAATTATCTGTAATATTACACATAATATATAAATTTTTAAAATGAAGTCGTCTTCCTTTTTTGTTTTATTTATGAACTAAATTTTATAGTTTCACCAAATGAAACATCTAGTTGTACTTACAGGAGCAGGAATAAGTGCCGAAAGTGGCATTAAAACCTTTAGAGATGCCGACGGACTTTGGGAAGGACATGATGTTATGGAAGTGGCCACACCACAAGGTTTTGCCAAAAATCCAGAATTGGTTTTAAATTTTTATAACCAAAGACGAAAACAATTGCTTTCTGTAAAACCAAACAAAGCCCATATAGCTTTGGCTGCCTTGGAAAGCACTTATAAAGTAACCATAATCACCCAGAATGTGGATGATTTACATGAACGTGCAGGAAGTTCCAACATCATTCATTTGCATGGCGAGTTGCTCAAGGCCAGAAGCAGTATGAACGAAGAGGATATTAAAACCTGGAAAACAGACATCCAATTAGGAGACTTGTGTCAACAAGGACACCAAATGAGACCACATATTGTTTGGTTTGGAGAAGCTGTGCCAATGATAGAAAAAGCAATTGATATTTGTGAAACAGCAGATATTTTGGTTATTATAGGCACTTCCATGCAAGTGTATCCAGCTGCCAGTTTAATGGATTTTGTTCCAAGCCAAACACCTATTTACTATATAGACCCTAAACCTGCAAGGGTTCGCTACCAGAAAATTACGGTTATCCCAAAATCGGCTACTGAAGGGGTGAAAAATTTATTGGATTTTTTAAAAAACCCATGAAAATTGAGACAGACTACTAAATTTAAGCTTTCTTTTTTTCCTTTTTAGGAGGCATGGTTCCAAATACTCTATCCCAAAACGTATTGGAAACACCAAACGCTTTATTGGGATATTTGTAATGATGCAGACTATGATGGTGCCATAAATCCCTAAAACGTTTGGGAGGACGCATTACATGTGTGGCTCTATGCACAAAAGAGTACATTAAATAGCCTATAAAAAAGCCAGGGAAAAACCCATAGACCAAATTTGAATACCCAATCATCCAAAAAACAACATAAAACATCCCGAACAACAAAGAAGCCAGGATGATACCAGGAACTGGTGGCATTAATAAACGTTCTTTATCTGTTGGGTAATGATGATGCGCTCCATGCATGATAAAATGAAACCTTTGAGACCATTTAGCTTCTGTAACCCAATGAAACACAAAACGATGTAACATATATTCAGCAAACGTCCAAAAGAACAAACCAAATACAAACAAACCTAAAAAAGCCCAAACACTCAATCCTATAACACCTATAGCTATATAGACCAAAATGGCATTAACCAAACCATAAACTATAATATTTGAGATAGGGTCTGTTTTGGTTAACCGTTCCAAAAAGGGATTCTTAAATATTTCTGCCTGACCGGTTTGAAAATCTGTTGTTACTTCAGGTTTCATAATTCTAACTTATTTATTATTACAAAATTATAAAAATTAAAAGATAGACTAAAAAAAATATCTATCTGGAATAATTTGGCGATTCTTTGGTAATGGTCACGTCGTGAGGATGGCTTTCATTAATTCCAGAGGCTGTAATTTTTACAAACTGTCCAGTTTCTTTTAAGGTAGCAATATCTTTTGCACCACAATATCCCATTCCAGCTCTCAACCCTCCTACAAACTGATGGATGCTTTCAAACAATTCCCCTTTATAAGCCACGCGTCCAACTATGCCTTCTGGCACCAACTTTTTAATATCATCTTCTACATCTTGGAAATAACGGTCTTTACTACCTTGTTTCATAGCTTCCACAGAACCCATACCTCTATAAGACTTGAATTTTCTTCCTTCATAAATAATGGTTTCACCAGGACTTTCTTTGGTTCCTGCCAATAGAGAGCCAAGCATCACGCAATCTGCTCCTGCAGCAATGGCTTTAGGAATATCGCCTGTATAACGAATACCTCCATCTGCAATAATGGGAACACCACTTCCTTTAATGGCTTCAGCCACATCCAAAACAGCTGAAAATTGTGGGAATCCAACTCCAGCAACCACACGTGTGGTGCAAATAGAACCTGGACCAATACCAACTTTTATTGCATCTGCTCCTGCTTCCACTAAATATTTGGCTGCTGCACCTGTGGCTATATTTCCTACAATGACATCCAGTTCTGGAAATTTAGCTTTTACTTGTTTTAAAACTGCCACAACCCCTTTGGTATGGCCATGAGCTGTATCTATTATAACAGCATCCACACCAGACTTTACCAAAGCTTCGGTACGTTCCACAGCATCTGCTGTTACTCCAAGAGCGGCAGCTACACGTAAGCGTCCATATACATCTTTATTTGAAATAGGTTTTTGAGTTAGTTTGGTAATATCCCTAAAGGTTATTAAACCTGCTAATTTATAATTGTCGTCAACAATCAATAATTTTTCAATTTTATGGTCTTGCAAAATTACTTCTGCTTGCTGTAAAGAGGTTCCAACTGGTGCTGTTACCAATCTGTCGCTAGTCATTACTTCTACTATGGGTTTTTCACCATCTTTTTCAAAACGCAAGTCTCTATTGGTTACAATCCCTTTTAAAAACCCTTGGTCATCAACAATGGGAATACCTCCTATACTGTGCTCTTTCATGTTTTGTTTGGCATCAACAACCTTGGCATCTGTAGTAAGCGTTACAGGGTCTGTGATCATACCGCTTTCTGCACGTTTCACTTTTCTAACTTCGTTGGCTTGTTGTGCTATTGTCATGTTTTTATGAAGCACACCAATGCCACCTTCACGTGCAATGGCAATAGCCATAGCACTTTCTGTAACCGTATCCATAGCTGCAGAGACTATTGGGATGTTTATGGTAATATTTTTAGTGAATTTGGTTTGAATGTTTACTTCGCGAGGTAATACTTCTGAGTAAGCAGGTACCAATAGGACGTCGTCGTAGGTTAAACCTTCGCCAACAATTTTGTTTGAATGTGATGTCATGATGCAATTACATTTATAATTGCGTGCAAATGTACAATATTTATGGCGATTTAAGTTTTAAGTTTTTATTAAATTATTGGTATTCGGTTTTACAATAAACCCTTAAAGTGTTTAAAGCATAGTCATATCTATTTTCTTTGTTTGATAAATCGCCAGTAAATGCGACTTCCTTCGGTACCATAAACGTGTAAATGCATTTTCCTTTGGCCATTTTGTCGATGGTTTTTAAGGTCCTGGCATCAACCTCTTTATAAATTTCATCCAACCAGACATATTGTTCCTGGTAAATAATGTTTTCATCCCAAGTCAATGCTTCATCAGATTGTAATACCGAATCTGAAAAATAAAGTTCCCGAACCGTTTCAAAAGCCTTCATAAAAACCGTTTCGCTACCTTTTTCTGCATAATGTTTCACTTCATTTCCAGTAAAGATGCTAAAAGGAAAGGATTTGATTTTTTCTAATTTATTTGAAATGAAATGTGCCATTTTAGGCCACACCACGTCCATTTTTTTTTCATTTAAAGCCTTGTTGAGCCATAAGTAAAAATCGGTTCGCTGTTTAATGGTTTGATATTCTGAAGAGAGATTGTGCTTTAAATTATACACATTGGCCTGTTGCCAAACCAAGGTGTTGTTTTTTCTGTCTTTCCGAAGCCAATCGGAAGCTTGAAGTTCTGTGTTTCCTGTTTGGGATTGATAGGTTTTTAAACAGTTCCACTCTTTGGAATGGCTGTTTAATGTTGAAAAAAAACACAATAAAATAAAAAAATGCCTCATAAAAATTAATCATTTGTCTTGTTAAAAGTACAAGAAAATAAATTATGAAGTCTTTTTTTCAAAAAGTTGATATAAAATAATTAAAATTGAAAGAGAGTAACTTGCTGTCATAAAAAAACCGGAAACCATTACAATATATTTCATCCATACAAGTCCTGACCAAAGCAAATAGAGGCCTCCAAAAGTAAGTACAACAGAAAGAAAAGGTTCAATCATTAAAAACAGTTTCAGTTTTTTATGAAGCTTGGTCGTGCTTAAAACAAGACCAACCAAAAAGAAAATAAGGGACATGGAGAGAATGTGGTTATGAACCAAGGTAAGCATTTCTTGTTCGCTTTTTTTGAATTTCATTACAGTGGCATCTTCATTGGATTCGTTTCCCAAAAACTGCTCTTCAATCCCATTTGGGTTTGCCGTTGAAGTTTCGCCCACAAAAAGCAAACCTGTATAAAAACCAACACTCAACACAATAACAAAAGCTGCGATCAATAGCTTTATTTCTTTTGGGAAGATATGTAACAATCCGTTTAGCTGCATGTTATATAATTTCTTTGGAATGAAGTATTTTAAGTGATTGCAACAAGTTATTCATTGCAGCAATCATGGATCTTACCGAAATGGTTGCTCCAGAAATGGCCATGATATTGTCTCCATATCTTAAATCGTCGTTTTGTGTTTTACCCACAAACTGTTTTAACCAACGTTTGCTTCCTATCTCGCCACCATAATCTTCTCTATACACTAAAACTTTGGCATTTAGCACCACCAATTCTGCATCTAAAAGTACCAAGTAATCAAACTGGTCTGTTTTGCTTGGCGCTTTGGATACATAAGCATATCCAAGTAGTTTGTTATTAGTTTGAATTTGAAAAAAGTTATCTGATCCAAATTCAGAAGGCAGCTGCTTGGAAATTTCAGCAGGAACCTTAAAAGGGTTAAATTGGAAGGTTTCTACCTGAAAGGTTTCAGATATTTCCTTATCCACTTTCTTTTGGATGTTTTTAGGCAGGCTTATATTTTGATAAACCAGAATAACCACTAGCATGACAATATATTTCAAATTCATTTTACAAAGATATTTTAAATGTTTAGGCTTAACAACTAAAAAGCCAAATAGCTAAAGTGACATGTGCATATCAACTTTAGCTATAGGACAATTAAAAACTAATTCTTGAATTAGAACCAAACACCAATTCCAAAATTCAATTGGTTTGGTAAGTCGTTATTTGTGGCATCGTTTTTAAACTGATAATCTGCTTTTACAACAGCTCCAGGAGTCAATTTATAACTTAAACCCAAGGTCCATTCGGTTCTGTTAAAAGCGTCATTCACCAACAGGTCCCCTTCTACTTTTGCATTGGTATCATAGTCTTCATAACGAGCAAAAGCATATAGTTGTTGTTCTTTTGTTAAAGGCAATAAATTAAAAGCAGCTTCTAAATACCAACCTTGCATAGCACTTCCCAAGCCTTGGGTAGGATCTGCATCTAAATCGTAATACAACTCATTGTAAGCTTCAGTATCTGTTAAACCTGCATAAACAAATTGTCCACGAGCTGTAAGTCTCTTATAAGCATATCTGGCATCCAATCCAACCATGGATAAACCAACGCTAGAGCCATCAATATCTTCAACATCGTCTTGTGCTTGAGAACGACCAACATATCCAGATAATCCCAAACGTAGTCCAGGAAGTCCGTAATAATCCAATTTTGCCGAAAGGTTAGGAGAATCTACCGTAGATTGAATCCCTTTTTGTCTTCCGTTTCTTAACCCATCTTTTCCTCCTAAAACTTTAGAACCGTTTACTGAAGCAAAACCTGTAAACACATATGCTTGATATCCTAGAGAAATCTCATCGAATCTACCGGAAACCCCAACCCCTATTTCTCTCCAGGTAGTTGGCACAATACTTTTATCCATGCTAGGACGCTCCACACCATTAAAAGTAGTAGGTTCGTGATATTCGTTAACAATGCCCATAGGCACTAACATTAAACCTCCTCTAAGGTTTACTCTATCAGATAAGCTATATTGTAAAAAAGCTTGTTCTACATATACTTCTTCTACGTGTTCCAACTCCACTTCTGTTACAAACTGTACTTTATCACTAAATTTGTAACCAAATAGCAATACAAGACGTTGCACATCCAACTCACCATTGTCTCCTTCTGGTTGGTTGTAAGTTATCTCTCCATAACCTCCAACGGTTACTCCAGAACTCACATTCCCAGATAAAATACGTTGTGCAGCATTTTCCTGTTGCTGTGGATTTGTGTATAAAGAGTCTGGAACGGTTTGCGAAAATGTCATGGTTGATATAAGTAAGGCCACGACCAATAATACGTTTTTCATTTTTAGTTAATTTGTTTTTATTTAGATTTATTATAAATAATTTTGATAAATATTCGGCAAAAGTAATACCTCATATCAAATCTTCAAAGTTTATTTAGATTAATTTAAAATAAAAAATTAACAAAATTTTTAACTTGCTGAAAACATGAAAATTATATGAAAAGAAATTTTAATGGTATGCTGAAAAAATCTTGGTGGCTTCGTTATAAGCGCTTTCAAAACTTAAAGCATTCAGGTTGGAAACTTTTTTTTGAGTGAAATATGAAAGCAACTTTTCTGTAGGCATATTACCTGTTAGCTCGTCTTTGGCCATTGGACAACCACCAAAACCTTGAATGGCTCCATCAAAGCGAGTACAGCCAGCGTTATAGGCTGCATCCACTTTTTCAAACCAGGTAGTAGGCGTGGTATGTAAATGTGCTCCAAATTCAATTTCTGGATACTTAGGTATTAAGTTTGAGAATAAATAACTGATGTTTTCTGGATTGGAACTACCAATGGTGTCGCTTAAGGACAAAATTTTAACTCCCATGTTATTGAGTCTTTCGGTCCACTCTCCTACTATGTCCACATTCCAGGGATCTCCATAAGGGTTTCCAAAGCCCATTGATATATAAACTACCACTTCTTTATCTGTTTTATCTGCAATTTCCAAAATCTCGTTTAACGTCACCACAGATTGCGCAATGGTTTTATGTGTATTTCGCATTTGAAAGTTTTCAGAAATGGAGAACGGATACCCTAAATAATCAATTTGTTGATGTACTGAAGCATCCTGTGCGCCACGAGTATTGGCTATAATGGCAAGAAGTTTGCTTTCTGTTTTACTTAAATCAAGTTGTTCTAGTACCTTGGCTGTATCCACCATTTGTGGAATGGCTTTTGGGGACACAAAACTCCCAAAGTCTATGGTATCAAAACCAACTCGTAACAAAGACTGAATGTACTGAACTTTTTTTTCTGTAGGAATAAAGTCTTTAATGCCTTGCATGGCATCTCGAGGGCATTCTATAACTTTAACGTGTTTTGACATTAGTTCTTCATTGGAGATGTAAAAATAGTACTATTTTTTAGAAAACAAGATGAAAACAGCAATTCCAACAAACACAACAATTTGCAACCATTTTAAATAACTCCCTATGTGTTTATGTTGCTGTATGTAATTAGAAATAGTGCCAGCCAAAATTGCAATGGATGAAAAAATAATGAAGGACACTGCCATAAACAAAAAGCCCAAAACATAAAACTGTGTGACATCACTTAAAGTGGTACTGAACAAAAATCCTGGAAACAAGGCCAAAAAAAACAAGGAAACCTTAGGGTTTAAAACATTCATTAAAAAACCTTGTTTAAACAATTGTAACACTGTTTTCTTTGGCACATGCCCAGATTTTAAATGTAAGGAAGCATCGCTTTTAAAAACCTTATAAGCTAAATACAACAAATAAGCAGCACCAAAAAGCTTAATAATTAAAAACAAATAATCGTTCTCTTTAATCAATACCGAAACACCAAAAGCCACTAGAGTAGTGTGTACCAAACAGCCAGAAATCAATCCGGAAACCGTTGCCAAACCAGAAGATTTTCCGTGTGATATGCTTTGCATGAGCACATAAATGTTATCAGGTCCTGGAGAAATAGCCAAGGCCGAAGTAGCAATTATAAACGATATGAGAATGTCGTAATTCAGGTAACAAATTTCTGTAAACATAAAGCAGTAAATTTATTTTCTACTGCAATAACGCTTTATTAATAGTCTTAACCAACTTAGGCCCTTCATAAATAAAACCTGTGTAAAGCTGTATTAAATCGGCTCCTGCATCTAGTTTTTCCAAGGCATCAGTGGCAGTATGTATGCCTCCTACTCCTATAATTGGGAAGGCTTTATTGCTTTTTTCTGCTAAAAACCTAATAACTTCTGTAGAACGGTTTGTTAATGGTTTTCCACTTAAACCTCCAGTTTCATCTTTCTTGTCACTTGTTAAGCCTTCTCTCGAAATGGTTGTGTTTGTTGCAATTACACCATCAATTTTAGTGTCGTTTACTATGGCAATGATATCCATTAATTGAGAATCTGTTAAATCTGGAGCTATTTTTAAAAGAATTGGTTTTGGGTTTTGTTTTTTTGAATTTTCACTTTTAAGTTCTTTAAGAAGCTTTGTTAAAGGCTCCTTATCCTGCAACTCACGAAGGTTTGGTGTATTTGGCGAACTTACGTTTACCACAAAATAATCAACATAATCATATAAAGCGTTGAAACAAACTTTATAATCGTTTACAGCTTCTTCATTGGAAGTGAGCTTATTTTTTCCAATATTCCCTCCAATTAAAATCCCACGTTCTTTAAAAGATTTCGAAGGTTTTTTAAGTCTTGTAACAGCTTCATCCACACCTCCATTATTAAAACCCATTCGGTTTATAATGGCTTTATCGGATTTTAATCTAAACAACCGCTTTTTTGGATTTCCAGGTTGTGCTTTTGGAGTCAGAGTTCCTATTTCAACAAAACCAAACCCTAGGTTTCCAAGCTCATTATAAAGTTTGGCATCTTTGTCAAATCCTGCAGCCAATCCTACAGGGTTTTTAAATGTTAAACCAAATAAGGTTCTTTCCAAACGCGAATCTTCAACAATATATAAACCTCTTAAAAGGCTGGGGATTAAAGGGATTTTATTGATGAAACGAAGCAAAGAAAATGTAAAATGGTGAATTTTCTCAGGATCAAAAAGAAAAAAAACGGGTCTAATAAGTAATTTGTACATAGTGGTTGTGTTGTTTGGCAAAAATACTATTCATTTGATTAAAAATGCTAACATTAGTTTTATAAATTATTGGTATTTTTGACAACGTTATCAACATCACATTCCTACAAAAAACATATCAAGATGATAGACAAACAACATATAATAAACAGATTTGTAAGCTACGTAACCATAGACACGGAATCCGATCCAAAAAGCGATACCACACCAAGCACCAAAAAACAATGGGATTTGGCCAACAAATTGGCTGAAGAACTAAAAGCCATTGGTATGCAAGATGTTACCATAGATGAGAATGCTTACATTATGGCAACCTTACCAAGCAATGTGGATCATGAAGTACCAACCATAGGCTTTATATCGCATTTTGATACCAGTCCAGATTTTACAGGAGCCAATGTAAAACCTCAGATAGTGGAAAATTACAATGGCAAGGACATTGTTTTAAATGCCGAAGAAGATATTGTATTGTCTCCAGACTATTTTGAAGACTTGCTGCTTTACAAAGGGCAAACACTTATAACCACAGATGGTACAACCCTTTTAGGAGCAGACGATAAAGCTGGGATCACAGAAATTGTTTCGGCGATGGAGTATTTGATCAATCATCCGGAAATACAACATGGACCTATTCGTGTTGGCTTTACTCCAGACGAAGAAATTGGTCGTGGTGCCCATAAATTCGATGTTGAAAAATTTGGTGCAGATTGGGCCTACACCATGGATGGCAGCCAAATTGGTGAGTTGGAATACGAAAACTTCAATGCTGCTGGAGCTGTGGTAAAGGTAAAAGGCAAGATTGTACATCCAGGATATGCCAAAGGAAAAATGGTTAATTCCATGTATATAGCAACCGAATTCATCAATTCCTTACCAAGGTTGGAAACACCAGAACATACCGAAGGATATGAGGGCTTTTTCCATCTGTACTCCATTCAAGGGGAAGTTGAAGAAACCATTTTGGAGTATATTATTAGGGATCACAACAAACAACATTTTGAAGCCAGGAAAGAAGTTATGGTTAAATTAACCAACGATATCAATGAACAATACGAAAGAGAGGTTATTACCATAGACATCAAAGACCAATATTTCAATATGAAAGAAAAGGTGGAACCTGTTATGCATATTGTGGATATTGCCGAAGAAGCCATGAAACAACTTGGCATCAAACCTTTAATAAAAGCCATTCGTGGTGGAACAGATGGTTCACAATTAAGTTATATGGGCCTACCTTGTCCCAATATTTTTGCTGGAGGTCATAATTTTCATGGTCGTTATGAGTATGTTCCTGTGGAAAGCATGATAAAAGCAACAGAAGTAATTTGCAAAATAGCAGAATTAACGGCTTTAAAAGCCAAAAACTAACGGATTTAGAAAAATTGTGATTTTTTAATTTCAAAAAACCCCATAATGAAAAAAGTAAGTTCTGTTGAAGAGTATATAGAAGAAAACTCCCATTTTGGTGAGGCTTTATCGCTTTTAAGAGATCTTATCAACACTACTGAATTGGAAGAAACCCTCAAATGGAATGCTCCTGTTTATACATTAAATGGTAAGAATGTGGTTGGACTTGGAGCTTTTAAAAATCATTTTGGGATATGGTTTTTTAATGGTGTTTTTTTAAAAGACAAAAACAATCTCTTGGAACAAGCCCAAGAAAAAACAAAGGGCTTAAGACAAATGCGATTTGAATCCATAGATGACGTAGACAAACATGCTGTTTTGGCTTATGTGACAGAAGCCATAGAAAATCAAAAATTGGGCAAAGAGATAAAACCAGAAAAAATGGGGAAAACGATTGTTATTCCCAAAGAGTTACAAATTGCATTGGAAACCAATAAAAACTTTCAAGCAGCTTTTAAGGCACTTACTCCAGGAAAACAACGTGAATATTGTGAATATATAGAATTGGCCAAGCAGAAAAAAACCAAAATGTCCAGATTGGAAAAAATAAAACCCATGATTTTAAAAGGTGTTGGATTAAACGATAAATACAAAAACCGTTAATGAATTTCCAGCTACCTAATGTTATCGATTCAACCTTTATTAAAAAAAGCTTCAGAAGAATTGTCTTCTAAAGCTTTTTTCTATTATATTAGTATCTAAACTAATTACTTTTTAGTTTCTGCAGGAGCATTCAACTTTTTACTCATTTCCATTGAAATGGCAGATTTGTCGAATTTTATTTTTCCAGCAAGTGTTTCAATAACACAACTGGAGTCAGCATCGTTTAACTCAACAATTTTTCCATGCATGCCACTTTTAGTAATTACTTTATCGCCACGTTTTAACTCGGCAGCAAACTTTTTTTCTTGTTTTTGACGTTTCATTTGAGGTGCAATCATAAAGAAATACACTACTACAAACATTAAAATAAACGGCAAAAAACTACTAATTCCTTCTCCCATGTAATTAATCGTGGTTATGACCTTCGTGACCTGGTTGTGTACTGGATTTTACGGCAGCTGGTGCTCCCATGGCTCCAACTGGTGCTTTTGCTTGAGCTGGTTTTACTGGTGCATTAGGATCTGGTTTAACAAAAGCAGTAATTTTTACAGTTTCTTTTCCTGCTTCTGTATTGGCAGTAATGGTAACTGTTTTAGAAACTTTATTGGCTCCAGTTCCATTAAACTTTACAGTAAAATGACCAGATTCCCCTGGTTGTAATGGTTCTTTACTCCAATCTTGAGGAACTGTACAACCACAAGAACTTTTAATATCTGTTATTACCAGTGGTGCTTCTCCAGTATTTGTATAATTGAAAACAGTTTCAACGTTTTGTTTGGATTCAATTTCACCAAAATCGTGTTCCGTTTTATCAAATGTAATTACTGGAAATTTTGAAGAATTTGCATCTCTTTCTGCTGCTACAGCAACGTTTTCTTCATTGATTTTTTTTGAAGCATCTTCTTTGCAAGATGAAAATGCTATTAAACAAAGAGCTGATAACCCTAAGATTGCTTTTTTCATGATAAATTATTTTTTTTGTTTAATTTAATTTGTAAAAGTAATAATAATTTCTAACTACATCAACCCTCTACCTGTTTTATTTAAGGTATCGGTTTCTTGATATTCTTTTACCAACTTATCCAAAATCCCATTTATAAAAATACTGCTCTTTGGAGTGGAGTATTCTTTAGCGATTTCCAAATATTCGTTTATGGTTACCTTTATAGGAATAGAAGGGAATTTCTGGATTTCGCAAATAGCCATTTTCAATAAAACCGTATCCAAACTGGCAATGCGCTCTGAGTCCCAATTTTGGGTCTTGCCTTTGATGACTTCAGAAAATTTGGATTGGTTTAACAGTGTTTTTTTAAACAGTTCAATAGCATAAGCTTTATCGTCCAGGTCTTTATAGAGTTTTGGTAAAAAGTACGTTGCCAAGGCGTCTTGTTTTACTTTACGTAAAAGTTTTAAAATGGCAGTGTTAACCACTGGCAGATCGTCTATCCATGTCAAGTTCTTATCTTCCAGATAATCGTACAATTTGTCATTTGGAGCTATAATGTCGCTAAAAATATCTACCACAAAAGCTCTATCCTCTTTAAAACTGGTGGTTTTGGTTTGCATGTATTGAGCATACAGATCGCTTGCCAATATTTCACGGAAAATAACATCCACATATTCGGAATCCAAATCCCAATTGGAGATCTTTCTCTGTTCCAATTCATCTTGAAGCAAGACATTGTTTTTTAGCATTAAAAGCACTTCGTTGTTTACCAGTTTTTTGTTGGGATTTTTTTCTTCCTTGGTAGCAAGGTGTTTTTTACTGGTTTTGTCCAGGTAATCTTCAGATTTTTTTTGGATTTCTATTAGTAAGGAAATCAATAATAAATACAAGTTGTAAATATTATCTAAACTGTGTAGCAAAAACTTTTGCTCTTTATCAAAACTATCACTTTCACCTCCTTTAAAGGAATAGATAGTTTGCATGACTTTAATTCTAATATGTCTTCTGTTTAGCATATGTACAAAGAACTTTAATGTGTAATTTTATATGAAATTCCTGTTTTATATAAACAACAATCTGCTTTCAATTAAAAAGGCGAAAGTTTTGTAACTCTCGCCTGGCAAAAATAATATTATTTTAAAGAATTATCTCTTATTCTCTTTTTTTCTTGTATCAATTCTATTTTGAGCTATGTTTAAAGCTGCATGGTTGGTTGTGATGTTATGCGTTTTAGCATTTGATAATATTTCCAAGGTAGTATTGTATATATTTTCGGTTTTACGCATAATCTCCTTTCTATCGTAACCTTCCAACTCTGCGTACACATTTATGATACCTCCAGCATTAATTAAAAAGTCTGGTGCATATACAATGTCTCTTTCTTGAAGGATTTTACCATGTTTTTCTTCAACAGCCAACTGATTGTTTGCTGCTCCAGCAATAACTTTGGCTTTAAGTTTGTATATGGTATCATCGTTAATAGTGGCTCCTAAAGCACATGGCGCATAAATATCCATGTCTTCTGAATATAAATCGCTGCCACCATAAATGGTAACACCATATTTTTTTCTGATGGCTTCCAAACGTTCCTGGTTGATATCTGCTATGGTTACTTTGGCTCCTTCGTCCACTAAATGCTCTACAAGGGCTTCCCCAACATTCCCAATACCTTGAACAAAAACCGTTTTGTCTTCCAAGACATCTGAACCAAATTTAAATTTAGCAGCAGCTTTCATTCCCATAAAAACTCCATAGCCTGTAATAGGAGACGGATTTCCAGCTCCACCCAACTCTTCGGATATTCCTGTTACATAAGGGGTTACCTGTCTTACCAAATCCATATCTGCTGTTTCCATTCCAACATCTTCAGCAGTAATATATCTTCCACTTAGAGAATGAACAAACTCACCAAATTTTTTCATTAACTCTGGCGTTTTTTGAGTTTTTGCATCTCCTATGATAACGGCTTTACCACCACCAAGGTTCAATCCGGTTATGGCAGATTTATATGTCATACCTCTAGAAAGACGAAGCACATCATTTAAAGCTTCCCATTCATTGGTGTAATTCCACATTCTGGTTCCTCCAAGTGCTGGACCTAAAACAGTATTATGGATTCCAATTATTGCTTTTAATCCTGTATCTTTGTCGTTGCAAAACACAACTTGTTCATGATTATCGAATGAAAGTTGACCGAAAACCGGATCAGCTTTGTGAAGTTCGTTTGCGTTGATAACGTCTGTAACCATTTTTTTATATTTTAAAGTTATAGGTTGTGTTTTTAGATTTTTTTTAAAAACAACGTGCAAAATTAGTCCATTATTAAGGTTTACACAAATTATTAATGCTAAAAAGCGAAATTGTTAAAAACTTTATCTGTTTCCATAAGTTAAATGAAAGAACTACAACATCTTAACAAGTATTTTTTTAAGTATAAATGGCAAATAATTATTGGGATCCTAATAACCATTGTCTCTAAAATTTTTCTCTTGTTCACTCCAGAACTTATTGGGAGTTCCATTGATGTGGTTAACGAATACCTTCAAGGTGAAGTTTCAGATATTGCTACTGTTAAAAAAGAGCTATTAATAAACATAGTATACATTATTGGAGCTGCCTTGATTACTGGTATTTTAACCTTTTTTATGAGGCAAACCATAATAAATGTGTCGCGATACATAGAATACGATTTAAAAAATGAAATCTATAAGCATTACCAAGTGCTGCCTTTAAAATTCTATAAAAACAATCGTACTGGAGATTTAATGAACAGAATAAGTGAAGATGTTGGGCGTGTACGCATGTATGTAGGTCCTGCCATTATGTACAGTATCAACACCATTACCTTATTTGCCATATCCATAGGTTTTATGTACAAACAAGCGCCTTTATTAACGCTTTACACCATTATTCCTTTACCTATATTGTCTTTTATTATTTATAAGTTAAGTAAGGAAATACATAAAAGAAGTACCATAGTCCAACAATATTTGTCGCATTTATCCTCTTCAACCCAGGAGTCTTTTAGTGGCATTTCCATCATTAAAGCCTATGGTTTGGAAACCATAACCTCAAAAAACTTCCATGATTTATCAGAAACCAGCAAACAAAAACAATTAAACCTTGTAAAGGTAAACGCCTTCTTCTTCCCTATGATGATTTTACTTATAGGTATTAGCAACCTGATTGTAATTTATGTGGGTGGACTTCAATATATTCATGGCGACATTAGCTTGGGTGTTATTACAAAATTCATCATATATGTAAACATGCTTACTTGGCCAGTAGCAACCGTTGGTTGGGTAACCTCTATTGTCCAGCAAGCAGAAGCTTCCCAAAAGCGAATCAATGAATTTTTAAAAATTACACCGGAAATTACCAATACAGCCCAAGAACCTTCAAACATTATTGGTGACATTGAGTTTAAAAATGTACATTATACCTACAACGATACGAATATTGAAGCCCTGAAAGGCATTTCTTTTAAACTAAAACACGGTAAAACCTTGGCCATTATTGGTAAAACAGGATCGGGAAAATCCACCATTTTAGATTTAATAGGAAGGCTTTATGATATTGATAAAGGCGAGTTACTCATAGATCAAAAACCTATAGACAAACTTCATTTAACCAGTTTAAGGGACAGCATTGGTTATGTACCTCAAGATGCTTTTTTGTTTTCTGACACCATAAAAAACAACATTAAATTTGGGAAAGAAAATGCTACAGACCAAGAAGTTATTCAAGCAGCAAAATATGCACAAGTACACAATAACATCATGGGCTTTTCCAAAGGCTACGATACCGTTTTGGGAGAAAGGGGCATCACCTTGTCAGGAGGTCAAAAACAGCGTATTTCAATTGCAAGAGCTATAATTAAAGACCCAAAGATTTTATTGTTTGACGATTCTTTATCTGCTGTAGACACAGAAACCGAAGAACAGATATTAAAGCACCTGCAAGATTTGGCTCAAGGTAAAACAACCATTATTGTGAGCCACAGAGTCTCTTCGGTTAAAAATGCCGATCAAATTATTGTCCTGGACGATGGTAACATTGTACAATCTGGAAATCATGAAAGCTTAATAAACACTGATGGTTACTACAAAAATCTATACTTAAAGCAATTAAGCGAAACCAATCAATAACTATTAAAGGACAGTTAGTTACAATAAAAGTTGTTTTAATTCTAAACATTTGTTGTAAATTGAATGAAAAGAAATAACACAAAATGTTGGTTGGTAACTCTTTTTTTTAGATTTTTGGAAAACTATTATAAACAACAATACGATTATGAATAATAATGATATGATGGAGAAAGAAGAGATTTTTTCTAAAGTATTAAGAGCTGGAAGAAGAACTTATTTCTTTGATGTTAGATCTACTAAAGCTGGAGACTATTACCTAACTGTTACTGAAAGTAAAAAGTTTACAAACGATGATGGTTCGTTTCATTATAAAAAACATAAAATCTATCTATACAAAGAAGATTTTACAGAGTTCAACAGTATTTTAAATGAAATGACAGATTATATCATTAACGAAAAAGGAGATGAAGTCATCAGTGAGCGTCATCAAAAAGACTTTAAAAAAGAATATGATACAGACACAGTGGAAACGTCTGTGGATGGCTCTTCTACTGAAAAATTTACGGATGTGGATTTTGACGACATTTAAAAAACAAAACTTATACCTAAAAAGCCATTACTCCGTAGTGGCTTTTTTTTATACATAAAAATTACAATTTGACACTTAGCAAAGCTATAATCAAGACAGTTATAAAATAGACCAAGGCATAGACCAAACCAAAATAAAATGCCATAAATACAGCACAAAGCAACATCCAAATAGGCACCAAGGTTATGGCAATGGCAAACCTAAATGTAGCGATGAACTCTACCTCAACTATTTTAGGCTTTACATAATATCTCCAAATGAATACAGGCACAAAAAGACTTAAAACGAGCAAGCCCCTAAAAATTTGCTTGATTACGTTGTTATTGGTTTTTACTGTACTTTGACAATCTTTGAAATGTGATTCAATACATTTGTTAACTGCTATCGGATTTAAAAAATCAACCTGCAACAAGTTTAATTTCTCAATGGTTTGCTTGTAAACCTCTGCATCTATATGTGTGGTTAAGCCCTTTAATTTTTCTTGTACAATGTGTCTTAAAGCTACTATTTCTTGATTGGAAAATGTAGAAACCATGGTTCTTGCTGGAATGGGTTTGCCATAATACAAGGCCACGCTATCTCCAAAAGTAGTCCCTTCTTTGTAATTTAAACCAATGGGAACCAATTGCAAATCCAATTCCGGGTATGTGGTCAAAGTTTCAAAAATAATTCGGGTAAACCCTTTGCTTAAGGGCCTAACCGTTCTGTTTATATGATGATTCCCCTCAGGGAAAAGCGCAACTGCTTCGTTGTTTTTAAGCTTCTGGGTACAAGTTTTAAATATGTAATTGTTTTTACTTATGGTACTCCAACCATCCCTAACCCTATATACTGGTAACATGTTTACACTGTATAGCAATTTTGAAACCAACTTTTTCTTAAACACACTAGCTCGCGTTAAAAAATAAGAAAACCTTCCAGAAGTGGTAGCTATCAATAAAGCATCAATTAAAGCATTCTGGTGGTTGGACAATAACAAAATAGGTTTGTTTTTAGGAATAACTTCTTCCTTAACAACACTTATTTTTTTGTAATAAAAAAAAAGTCCCATGCTTAGGTAAACCCTAACCATATGTAACCAAAGTTTTTTCAAGATACTTCCAATATTTTCTTTTCTTTATAAGACCAATAATAAGAGATAACCAAGCCTGAAACTATATGCCATATGCCCCAAAATGCAGCCATAATGGCCATTCCTCCCAAACCATTGAAAAAAGTAAAAATGAGCAGCAATCCCAATCCAGAATTTTGAATTCCAGTTTCTATAGCCAATGTTTTTTGATTTTGATATGACAGCTTAAAGGCTCTTGCAACCATAAAACCAAGTAAAATGGCCAAAAAATTATGCAGGACTCCAATACCAATTACATGATGAGCATAGGTATTGAATACATCAATATTATTGGTAAAAGCTATAACAACTATCACCACAAACACTAAAATAGATAATGGTTTTAAACGTTTTGAAATTAATATTGCCAAGTTTTCGTTTTTTGCCCGAAACAACATACCCAAGACCAAAGGGATTCCTAATATAACAACCACAAGCTCCAATAACTCCAAAGGATTTAACTGAACTTCTTTTAACAGTAAAGAGGTTGGCTCATACAAATATCCATAAAACTGAAAGTTAAATGGCGTCATAAACACAGCAATAAAAGTGGCAAACGCAGTTAAACTAACCGATAGTGCTGTATTTCCATTGGCAAGATGCGTCATAAAATTGGAAATATTACCTCCAGGGCAAGCTGCAACCATCATCATACCCAAAGCTATGCTTGGTTGCGGCTGTATAATTAAAACCAGTAAAAAAGTAATCAATGGCAATAAAACAAATTGCAGCAACACTCCAATCAACACCAGTTTGGGCTGTTTGAACAAGCGTTTAAAATCCCCTGGTTTTATCCCCAATGCTACACCAAACATAATCACTGCCAAGGCTATGTTTAATACCCAAAGGCTTTGGTTATCGAAATTAATTTTCACCTTATCAAGTTCCAACATGAATTTATGAGACTGGTGAGCCGTTTTTCACCTTATTTTCAGGGTTCAACAAAACAACATCTTGTCCATTTACTGCTCCTAAAACCAAACAATCGCTCATAAAAGTGGCAATTTGTTTTTTTGGAAAATTTACAACGGCTACGATTTGTTTTTGCAGCAACTCTTCTTTTTTATAAAGTGTTGTTATTTGTGCAGAGGTTTTTTTTATTCCCAATTCACCAAAATCTATTGTTAACTGATAAGCTGGTTTCCTAGCTTCAGGGAAATTGGCTACCTCTATAATGGTTCCAACCCGTAAATCTATTTTTGCAAAGTCTTCAAACTGAATGGTATCACTCATTTTTAAAAATTTGATTGGTTCGTTTTTTTTAGTGAAAATTATATTGATTTTAAACAAATAAAGTTGCAATATAAGTATATCCAAGTAATTCCTTTCCATTTGGATTATTGATTATAAAATTGTAATTTATATTTTTAGATTAAATTTACAACATATGGCTAGAACACCTTCAAACATGCTTCCTTTAGGAACAAAAGCACCTACTTTTAATTTATTGGATACCGTTTCGGAAAAAAATTATTCTTTAGAAAAACTAAAAGGTTTAAAGGCAACGGTTATCATGTTTATTTGCAATCATTGCCCTTTTGTAAAACACGTGAATAAAGAAATTAGCCAAATGGCGAAAGATTACAAAAGCAAAGGGGTGAATTTTATTGCTATTTCCAGCAACGATGTTGAAAATTATCCAGAAGATGCACCAGACAAAATGAAACAAAATGCCTTGGAGCAAGGTTTTATTTTTCCATATTTATATGACAAATCCCAACAAGTGGCAAAAGCATATCAAGCTGCCTGCACACCCGATTTTTATGTGTTTGACCAAGATTTAAAATTGATTTACAGAGGGCAACTGGATGATTCCAGACCTGAAAACAATATTCCCGTTACAGGAGCAGATGTGCGCCATGCCTTGAATTGCATAATAGAAAACAAAAACAACAACAATACTCAAAAACCAAGTATTGGCTGTAACATTAAATGGAAAGAGTAACATCTTATTATTTGTTTTTCTCTTCAATCCATTTGCTTAAATATTTTGTGCTTTGCAGGTATTGATGTTGCAGCATTTGTCCTGTAAAATTTTCTAATCGATGTGTTTCTAGTTGCATGCTAATCCCTTCTATTCTTTCCAATATATTGTTTTGAAAGGACGCTTTTTGAAAACGTTTGTTTAAAACTTCAATACCGTTTTGTTGTTTTTCAAACCATAACGTTTCATCCAGATATAATTTCACACTTTTATTCGAGAAATCTATAGGGTTATCCACCACAAAACCATTGGGTTTTAAAGAACCAAACATTCCTTCAGCTCCTACTGATGTGACAACACATGGTGTTCCAGACGTCATGGCATCAACCAGCTTTCCTTTTAAGCCTGCTCCAAAACGAATGGGAGCCAAACACACCTTTGCTTTTTCCATTACTTTGGATACATCTTCAGCAAACCCTTTAATTAAAAAACCTTGGGTTTCATTATGCAAATTGGTCACTTTTTGAGACGCATAAGCTCCAAAAACATGTAATTCTGCCTTAGGCAACTGTTTACGTATCAAAGGCCAAATGGTTTCCTTTAAATATAAAACAGCATTGAAATTAGGTTCATGAAGAAAGTTCCCAATCGTTATAAAATGCTGTCTTTCTTGAAAATTTGGAAGTTTTTCAATTTTAGATGTCGAAAGGAGGTTAAGTAAAAATGGCACGTATAGCAACAAAGATTCTGGAACTTTAAAATCTGTTTTCAAGAGTTCCATCTCTGCTTCAGAAATAATCAAACTTAAATCGCACCTGTAAATACTTGCAATTTCACGTTTTGAAGTGTCGTTGTATAAATGATTCAAATTGAACGATTCTCCTGCCCTTAAAGCCTCTTGTCTTCCTTTTCTAAGACCATGTAAGTCTTCAGTGTCTAGTATTTTAATGGCATTAGGACATTGCTCTGCCACTCTCCAACCAAATTGTTCTTCCATCATAAATCTATCAAAGAAGACTATCTGTGGATCAAGTGTTTTCACAAAAACATCAAAGCTAACATTGTTGAGCTCGATAGCAACTTGCTTCACGCCTATTGTTTCCAGATTAAAAGCTTTGTCGCTTTTGGCACAAGGACTCGCAAAAGTAATGGTATAATTATACGACAGGAAGAGCTCTATAAGTTGCAGCATCCTACTTCCAGCAGCAGAACTGTTGGGTTCTGGCCATACATAACCAATGATTAGAAGTTTTTTTGTCACAAATACTCGAATGTATTTTGTTAATGTGGCAGTCACTAAATCTATAAACCACAACTAACATTATTTAATCAGGTTTTGGTTCCAAGCTATATTTAAATCGCACTTGTTTTGCCCAAGAAACCATATCCTGTATTTGAGCATCGGTAAGTTTGGCTTCTGTATGAGTCCATGTATAAGAAGGCAAAGGCATTTCTTTTTCTTCAACCATTTCTATTAATTCTTCAAACTTATGGTCCTTTTTCTTTGTGGATAAGCCTTCCCAATTAGACATGTTAAAGTGCTTCTTACCATCGGTTACATGATCTGCCAACCAATAATTAACAGGAGTAATGTTATTGTACCAAGGATATCTGGTAACATTGCTATGGCAATCATAACAACTTTCCTTTAAAATGGCCTTAATATTTTCTGGTGGATTGGTCTCTGACAAAAAAGGTTCAATGGAAGCCAGTTCACCTACGTTTTTTTCTGGCCCAAAAAATTGTGCAACCACAAATACCACAAGCAATAGAATGAGTATTTTTTTAATGATTTTCATATCTCTGTTTTTTATATTCTATAATGGTTTCTTAATACTTTGAATGTTGAAAATTAGCATTCAAAACACATAATAAATACATGATTTTTACATGTTGATTTCATTTTAACTATTTTTAAAACCTAAAAATATGAATTTCCAGTGACTAAAGAACAACTTTATAACGAATTAAATTATGTAAACCATTCGCGGGAAAAGCGTTTGCATTATGCCAATTATATTATTGAGAACCCAGATTTGTTGCCAGAATTATTGGAAATACTATTTATGGTAAATGATGACATGTCCTGTCGTGCTGCTTGGGTCCTGGAATTTGTATGTGGTGAAAATTTGAAAATGCTCTTACCTTATCTGGATGTGTTTACCGAAAACATCCACAAAGTTCATTTAGATCCAGCTGTAAGACCCATAGCCAAAATTTGTGAGCATGTTGCAAAAGCTTACTACTCCAAAGAGCAAAATGCCTTAAAACAAACCTTAAAAGCCAAACATAAAGAACGGATTATTGAAACGTGTTTTGATTACATGATAAACGATGAAAAAATTGCTCCCAAAGCCTATTCCATGAACACGCTTTACTTGTTTGGAAAAGATGTTGAATGGATCCATCCAGAGTTGGCGCTCATTTTAGAACGGGATTTCCAAATGCAAAGTTCCGGTTTTAAAGCAAGAGCAAAACATATTTTAAAGAAAATAAAAAAATAGGTTCAAAAAATTTAAAAATCCTTTAGGAATATGTTATAAAAAATAGAAAAAAATCGTTATGCTTTAAGCGTCTATCGTTAATGATTTCCTTATCTTTGCAGCTTTCAAATTCGCATTCAAACGGTAGTGAAAATGCACAAAACCAACACAACACATGTCTTTAACATCCTTAAATGCTATTTCTCCTATTGATGGCCGTTACAGAAATAAAGTAAACGAATTGGCACCATTTTTTTCTGAAGAAGCTTTAATAAAATATCGTGTTCAAGTAGAAATTGAATACTTTATTGCTTTATGCGAACAGCCTTTACCACAACTAAAAACCTTCAACACTGGTTTGTTTGAAGATTTAAGGGCTATTTATAAAAATTTCACGACCATAGATGCTTCTGCCATTAAAGAAATTGAAAAAGTGACCAATCACGATGTGAAAGCTGTTGAATATTTTATAAAAGAAAAGTTTGATGGTTTGGGCATTTCAGAATACAAGGAATTTATCCATTTTGGGTTGACCTCACAAGATATAAACAACACAGCAGTTCCTTTAAGTATCAAGGAGGCCATGAATCAGGTGTATGTTCCAGAATTCAACATACTTCTAAACAAACTTAAAGAGCTTTCCAAGGAATGGGAACAGATACCAATGTTAGCCAGAACCCATGGCCAACCGGCTTCCCCTACGCGTTTAGGAAAGGAAATTAACGTTTTTGTTGTAAGAATGGAAGAGCAATTTAATTTGTTGAACGATATTCCAAGTGCATCAAAATTTGGTGGAGCCACTGGAAATTTCAATGCTCATAAAGTGGCTTATCCACATATAGACTGGAGAGCTTTTGGGAAAAATTTCGTGCAAGGAAAACTAGGCCTACAACACTCTTTTCCAACCACACAAATTGAGCATTACGACCACATGGCTGCATTGTTTGATTGCATAAAACGCATCAATACCATTTTAATTGATTTAAATAGAGACATCTGGACCTATGTGTCCATGGATTATTTTAAACAAAAAATAAAAGCTGGTGAAGTTGGCAGTAGTGCCATGCCACATAAGGTAAATCCAATAGATTTTGAAAATAGCGAAGGCAATTTGGGTATTGCCAATGCCGTTTTTGAGCATTTATCAGCCAAACTTCCTATTTCCAGATTACAGCGAGATTTAACCGATAGTACTGTGTTACGTAATGTAGGTGTGCCTTTTGGGCATACACTTATTGGGTTTAAATCCACTTTAAAAGGTCTCAACAAATTATTGCTAAATGAAAGTAAGTTTGCAGAGGATTTAGAAAACAATTGGGCTGTTGTGGCTGAAGCCATTCAAACCATTTTACGTCGTGAGGCGTACCCAAATCCTTATGAGGCTTTAAAAGGTTTGACCAGAACCAACGAAAAAATCACTCAAACCTCCATTTCAAACTTTATCGATACCTTAGAGGTTTCAGATGCCATTAAAAAAGAATTAAAAGCCATTACACCAAGTAACTATACAGGAATATAACATGATACTTACAGACAAACAATCGCTAATTCTCTGTACTGTGGTGGTTTTAGGGTTTTCTATCTCTGGAATAATTGGTATCTTAGGTAATTATGTTATTGTAGCTGTGCTTTTAATTCTGTTTCTATTGGTTGTTATTAATTTGTTCACCAACAAAAAATTATTTGAAAAAGAACAAAAAAGTCAGGAGGTTGAAGAGGAAACCGTTTCAGCCCTAAACGAAGAGGATATTTTATAATTTACAAAAAAGGCTTCTAATTATTTAGAAGCCTTTTTTATTACTTTCAAGCCTGTTGAAAGGGTGTTTTAAAGGTTGTTATTTAAAAAATCCTGCAATATCTTCTAATTGCGAGCTGTCTATATCTGCGTTTTGTATGGCACCAACTAAGGTTGCCATTTTTTCAGGTCTCATATTGTTTCCTAAAATTCTTACAATCCCAAAGCCCATATCCTTGGAGCTGGTAAACACAATAAATTCGTCGGCTGCATCATCATCACCTATATATTTAACCACTACTTTTGCAGCTCTATCGTTAAACTCCATAAGTTCAATGTATTTTTTGTCATTTAAAATAGATTTTACTTTTGAAAGTTCCTGGGCATAGGCATCTTGGTTGTTTTCGGTAAGTTTAAATCCTAAAAAATTTAATCTTTTAACCGAATTATATGCTTCCTTTTGGTCCTCTGTTAAGGTGGTTTGATCCAATTCCACAATGGTTGTAGGGATATCGGCAGAAATAAAGTCTGGTGTTTCTTGATTATCTACAAAATACGTTTGTAAAGATTCCCCATTATTACAACTTACCAGCATGATACATGCCAGTAAGCTAAAAAATGTTAATTTGATTGATGGATTCATGGAATTATTTTTTTTCTTGTTTTTCTAAATGTTCACCACCATTAATGTTCATTTTTTGGGTAAGTTTCGATATTTGGTTTAAATCTATATCTCCCGTTAAAGACACCACAACGGTTTCAAACTCTCGTTTTTCGCCATTCATATTAATATTTGCGTCTTTGGTAACAGCACTTAAACCATCAACAAACATAAGGAATTCACTCACATGATCTGCGTCTCTACCTTCTTTTACATAGAAAGTCATGTTTACGCCATCGTCTTTTACAACCATTAATTCCTCTAAAGAACTTTTTCTGGATTGAACCCATTTGGATACATCACTGGAAATGGCTTTGTTATCTGTAGTGATCACTTTAAAACTGGTTATACTATTAACCATTTTAATGTATTCTTGAGCTTCAGGATCATCAGAATTGATGTCCATCTTAGCTAACATTTGAAACATTTTTGGTTTAATGGACACATACGTTACATCTGGATTTTCGCTGTATTTGGCAAAAATATCCTGTGCCATGGATGTTAATGGCAATAACATGATAGCCATTAAAAAAAGGATTGCTTTATTTTTCATTTTACTTGTTTTTAAATTATTAATCGATTTCATTTTTTGTTCATTGTTTAGTCCTTTAAGCTTGGCGTAAAGGAGGTTTATTTAAATATAATTTTGCTTTTGGTTTCCATTTCGCCTAGATAATTAACTTTAGACATGCCTGTTTCCACTTGATTGAGATAACTTATTTTTTGGGTGCCTTTATTAAGACTGGTGGAAATTAACTCCAAAGATTTAACCACTTCGTTATAAGCCATCATAGGATCGTCATAAGTTCCTAGATCGTCATCTTCTTGAAACAGTGGCATGCTAAAATAGAAACCTAATAAAAGAACTGCCACAGCTGCAACCGAAATCCACTTGTAATTAAAGATTCTTTTGGTTTTTAATGGAACGGTTTTGGTAAACGTTTCTTTTTGATTTACTGAAAAGTAGGCAAACATAGGTTTGTACATTTCTAAGTGAGGCGCAACGGTTTCTCGTGAAAAATAGCTTTTTAACTGCTGCTCTTCGGCTAGGCTTGTTTCCCCATTTTCGTACTTTTCTAGTAACTTTTCTATTTTATTTGGTGCCATAACTATGCGTATTGGTTAATTGTTCTCTTATTGCTTTTCTCGCTCTGGACAAAGCCACTCTAACCGCAGTGTTGTTCATATCCAACATTTTTGCAATCTCATCAAATTCATATTGTTCTATATCCCTTAATTGAATGACCATTTTCTGTTGTTCAGGTAAATTTTCTATTATTTTCCCCACCCAATCAACACTGTCGTTTAATTCTATTTGTTTTTGTAAAGACGTGTTGTTGTCTTGATAATTACTATGTACAATTTTTAAATTTTGTGCATGTTTTGATTTTAATTTATCCAAACAAAAATTTTTTGTCATCGTCATAGAAAATGCTTCCACATTTTTATATTCCTCAATTTTTGTTTTATTATTCCACAGTTTCAACAAAATTTCCTGTGTAGCGTCCTCAGCTTCTTCTTTTGAAACCAGCAAGCGTTTTGCTAAACGAAATACTTTGTCTTTAAAAGGCATGACAATATGTAAAAATTCTGCCTGTGTCATAGTTTTGTTTGGTTTGGTTTGAAACAGTTGGTTTATGCCTGTTTACTATTACGACGATACATGTATTGTTTTGTTACAAAAAATTTTTAGTCTAAGATAAAGTAAGTATTTTTATTCCTGTTAAAAGTTAGAAAAGCCTTGCTATAATTATGAAAAACCTAAAATTACTCTTCATATTATTTTTTATTTCCTTTATAACTGTAGGTTGCTTTGAAGATTTGGACGATAGTCCTATTTCCACGAAAGACCTAAACGACTTTGTTTGGAAAGGTTTAAACAGGTATTACTTGTATAAAGATAACGTACCAGATTTAGCAGATGATCGATTTACAGCTTCTGAATACGAAACTTTTTTAAATAGTTTTACTGCTCCCGAAGACTGTTTTGAAAGTCTTATGTACCAAAGACAAACCATAGATAGGTTTAGTTGGATAACCGATAACTACATAGAGTTACAACAACAACTAAACGGAACCACCTACAATAACGGCATGGAGTTTGGCCTGGTGAGGTTTTCCAGTACCAGCTATGATATTTTTGCTTATGTACGTTATGTGTTACCCAATACAGATGCCGAAAACAAAGGCATACAACGAGGTATGATTTTTAATGCAGTAAATGGTGTCTCGTTAAACCTAGATAATTACAGACAGTTATTAAGCCCAAATAATTACACTATTAATCTTGCTACCTATAATGATAATGGCACACCAGAGACCGAAGATGATTTTGTAGTACCTACCAACACGAGTGTGAACCTAACAAAATCACCTTATACCGAAAACCCTATTTTCATCAAACAAGTTCTGCAAATAGCAGATCAAAATGTGGGTTATTTAATGTATAATGGGTTTACAAGGGATTTTGATTCGCAATTAAACGATACCTTTAATTATTTTCAATCCCAAAACATTCAGAATTTGGTACTGGATTTAAGATACAATTCTGGTGGATCTGTTAATACTGCTATTTTATTATCCAGTATGATTACCGGACAATTTACAGGACAGACTTTTGCAACACAACAATGGAATAGCGACATACAATCGCAATTGGATCCAAATGCTTTAATTTACACGTTTACAAATAATGATGATGGCACACCATTGAACAGCTTAAATCTTGGAAAGGTGTATGTACTTACATCCAAAAGCACTGCTTCTGCCAGTGAATTGGTGATTAATTGTTTAAATCCATATATTGAGGTTATACAAATTGGAACAGCTACCACTGGAAAGTACCAAGCCTCCATAACCCTTTACGATTCTCCCGATTTTAGTGGTCAAAATATTAACCCAACACATACCTATGCCATGCAACCCTTGGTTTTAAAAACACTGAATGCTGTTGGAAACACAGACTATATTGATGGTCTTTATCCAAATTTCCCTGCTAAGGAGACGTATGGGAATTTAGGGGTTTTAGGAGATCCTGATGAAACTCTGTTGGCCATTGCTTTACAACATATTGTTGATACTGGTAAGATTTCCTTGCAACCGTTTAGCAACCTGGAACTGGTTGGAGATAGCAAGGATTTCACTTTGACAAAAAACAGGATGTATATTGATGGAAAATAGCAATGTCATTCAATAAAAAGTGATGAATCTCATTTTAACTAAATGAAGGATGCTTCAGTTGTACCTACCTGTCTCCCGACAGGTAGGTTTCTGATTGACAAATTCAATTATACTTACAAAGTAAGACTAAATCCAATATTCACATTTCTGCCTTTTGTAGAATAGCCATACAATTCTTGATAATCTTCGTTTAAAATGTTTGTAACATTAGCAAAAAGAGTCATTTTATTATTTAAAATGTTATGGCTCACATAAAAATCCAACAGGTTATAACTTTTTAAATTAACCTCTTCATTCATATAGCTTATGTTATTATAAAATGAATCTGTTCTACTATCTGTAAACTGGTAAGAAACACTCATAAAGGTTGATTCACAAAGCTGATAGCCCAACAAACCATTTACTTTCAATTCTGGAATTCTTAAACTTAAATCTTCGTCCACCTTTGTGTAAGTGGCATTTGCCGAAAGTTTTAATGCTTTTGTAATATTATAATCGGCAACAAATTCAATACCACTTGCCGTAAAGTTTTCATTAACATTTTGATATTGATAAACCCAACTTCCCAAATCAACAAAATCTATAAAATTTTCTTCCTTTCTGTTAAAATAAACCACACTTACAGTAGCTTTATCATTGAAATGAATTTCTGCTCCAACCTCAAACGTGGCATTTTCTTCAGGCTGCAGGTCCTTGTTGCCATATAAGGGATCAAAAAGTTGATATAATGAAGGTGTAATATAGGCAGTACCATAACTAGCCAACCCTTTTAAATAGCCAAAATTAAAATCCTTTTTATAAGAAGGGTTTAAACTGTAAACCACATGGTTGCCATATTCACTATGATTGTTTAAACGTGCTCCAGCATTTACTTGTAAACCAAATGCTGAGACATAAACCACATTTGCATAAGGATCTACATTTGTATATTTGGCAATCTCCGGATCAATACCTTGCTCAAAATCGGTTCCACCAAAAGGAATGGTAAAACTCTCCATATGGTCTTGTTTTACCTGTACACCCAAAACTGTATAAAGTGTTTTGCTAAAAGTATATCTGTTAAACAAATCGGCTGTAAAACTTTCAGCATTGTATAAAGCAGGATAACTGGATTCTATGTCACGTTCTACTTTATTATAGGCTGCATTTAAGGAGAGACTCCCTTTTTTATAGGTGTATTCTGGCGAAAATCCGTATCTCTGTTGTTTGGTTGTTGATAGGTCGTTGGAATCCATACTAGCAAACCCATCGTCAAAATCGGCTTTAAACTTATCCCAACTTCCGTACACTGTCATTTTAAACGCTTCAGAAAATCTATAACCCAATTTCAAGTTACCATTAATGGCGTTGTACACATCTGTTTCGGTGCCATTTGCTAAAGACGACAAACCATCTGTATACTGATTTCCAAAACTCGCCAAGTAGCTTAACTTATTTAAAGTACCATTTACAGAAACATTATTTTGAAAGTTATTTAAGTTGTAATTGGTGTCTTCTTGGGACTGATTGGTACCAATAGTACTTTTAAAATTTGCAGATATCGCTTTTTTGGATGCTTCTTTCAGTTTTATGTTAATCACTGCTGTTCCAGCTCCAGATCCATAAAGTGTACTGGAAGCACCTTTTAAAATCTCAATGGATTCTACTTGATTGGCATTTAATAAACGTAAATCGTAATCGTTAGCTATTTGTGAAGGATCTGATACAGCTATGCCATCTATAAGAATTAATACCTGTCGGTTTTTTCCTCCTCTTACATAGTAATTTAAATTTTGTCCAGCTTGGCTATTGGCACCATTGATTTCAATTCCTGCTGTTGCATTAATAATTTCAGCAACCGATTTTCCTTGCTGCTTTTCAAGCTCCTCTGAAGTTATTTTGGTAATAACCTTTCCGGAATTTTCACGGTTTAAATAAAATTTAGAATCTGTTATTACAACTTCTTCTAAGGTTTCTACTTCTGTTGACACGGCTTGTTGTTGTGCAACAGTAAATAATGACATACCACAAAGTACGCCAAAAACAAATGTTTTTTTGTTCATTTCAATTAATAATTGCTCGAGAATAGCATGAATTTCATACCCAACTTTTGTCCCGAAAGTTTGACTTATTTTTTTTGAATTTGGCAGGTCTCCTGACTTGCGTCTTCATGTTAGGTCTTCCCATTCCGAAACATCGGACAGTGACATTGAAGTTTACATGAAGCTTAATAGCTTACAGTTGCGGGAACAGTTCAAGAATGAAGATTGATGATTTGTTTTTGATTACTGATTTTGGAACCCGTTGTCCTTCAATCGGCAATCTGTAATCAACAAGCTTTTCACTTGATTCCCTTTTAATTGGCGAAACCATCCCGAACTTGTTTGGGGACCTTTTAAACAATCCTCGAAAAAAATTCTTTGTGGCAACATCAAACCAAAATTCTCTGCAAAAGTAATGGAATAAAAATGTATTTCTATAAAAAGATTACTTTTTCTTATTGAGTTTGTAGATAAGATAAATAAACCCAACTAAAAAATGAAATATTATGATTCCTGCTACTATATATATTGTTAAATTTGAACCGTCTCTCATGGTTTTTATTTTTTATAAAAATATAAACCCATACCATAATGGACAGTTACAAAAGTTACACAATTTATGATTTCGCGATATTTATTTTTAGGTGTTTGTTTGCTGCTTTTCAACTGCAAAAACAAAGATTATCAACCGGTTACCATAACAGATGTATTCAAAGTACCATTGTCCTATGCTGAAGGATTTGAAATAACGCATCATGAAAATTTCAGCACCTTAACCATTAACAGTCCTTGGCCAAATGCCGAAAAAACGTATCGGTATGCCTTGGTCCATAAAAACATGTTGCCCAAAATCACTTTAAACAATGATGAATTTGATGGTATTATTACTATTCCTGTAAAAAAAATAGTGGTTACTTCCACTACACACATTCCAGCCCTGGAATTATTGGGCGTTGAAAAGAGTTTGGTTGGTTTTCCTGGAACAGATTATATTTCTTCTGAAAAAACACGCTTTAGGGTTGATAAGGGAAAAGTTAGGGAGTTGGGGAAAAACGAAGGCATCAATACTGAAGTGTTACTTGAAATACAACCAGAAGTGGTTATAGGTTTTGGCATAGATGGAAACAATAAAACGTTTGAAACCATAAAAAAATCTGGGATTCCAGTTATTTACAATGGCGATTGGATAGAACATTCCCCATTGGCAAAAGCAGAATGGATTAAGTTTTTTGGTGTTCTGTTTAACAAAAGACAGAAAGCCGATTCTATTTTTAATACCATTGAAAAAAATTATTTAGAAGCCAAATCAATAGCTTTGGATGCCAAAAGCAAACCAAGTGTGTTAAGTGGTGCCATGCACAAGGACATCTGGTATTTGCCCAATGGCACTAGTACTGAAGCAGAGATATTAAAGGATGCCAACGTTAATTATCTTTGGGCTGACACTAAAGGAAATGGAAGTTTGTCTTTAAATTTTGAAGTGGTTTTTGATAAAGCCAAAAATGCAGATATATGGATCAACCCATCCTATTACACCTCCTACGAAGCTTTGGAAAGTGCCAACCAACATTATACAAAATTCGATGCCTATAAAAGCAAAAGCATTTATACCTTTGCAAACACAACTGGTAGCACTGGAGGTGTGTTATATTACGAATTAGGGATTGCCAGACCAGATTTAGTTTTAAAAGATATTATTAAAATTTGTCATCCAGATTTACTAGCAGATTATAAACCTTATTTTTATAAACCATTACATTAATTGCCAAAAACCAATACATACACCTTATCCTTTATAGCATTAATCTTTATATTGATTATTTGCTTTTTTGTGAACATTGGTTTAGGGTCCGTTTCCATTCCCATACAAGCCGTTTTTAAAAGCTTTATAGGAACTTTGGACCATGAATCTTGGCCTTATATCATACAAGATTATAGATTGCCTAAAGCCATTACAGCCATTCTGGTTGGTTCTGGATTGGGCATTTCTGGATTATTGATGCAAACCTTATTCAGAAACCCATTAGCTGGACCTTTTGTTTTGGGTATTAGTTCTGGAGCCAGTCTGGGAGTTGCTTTGGTTATTTTAGGATCTGGAATATTTGGTGGTATGTTTGCCTCGTTGTTAATCTCCAAATGGATTGTTGTTATTGCTGCTAGTTTGGGAAGTTTTTTAGTGCTGCTTGCTGTTTTGGTGGTTTCCTCCAGAGTAAGTGACACTATGGCCATTTTAATTATAGGACTCATGTTTGGCAGCATAACGGCTGCTATTGTAAGTGTCCTCTCCTATTTTAGTTCAGCCGAACAATTACAGCAATACATTTTTTGGGGCTTTGGCAGTTTGGGCAATCTGTCTTGGAACGAGCTTTTTATTTTTTTAATTGTTTATTGTTTTGGAATGCTTTTAAGCATATTATCCATAAAAGGATTGAACACGTTATTGTTAGGTGAAAATTATGCTAAAAGTTTGGGCTTGAACATTAAGAAAAGTCGTTTCGTAATTATTTTGGCTACCAGCTTGTTGGCAGGAACCATAACTGCTTTTGCTGGACCAATTGCTTTTATTGGTTTGGCCATTCCTCATATTACCAGACAAGTATTCAATACTTCAAACCATAAAATTTTGTTGCCTGCTGTATTTTTGTTTGGAGCCATTATCATGCTTATATGCGATAGCATTGCACAATTACCAACTAGTGATTACACCTTGCCTATCAATGCCATAACTTCTTTAATTGGAGCTCCAGTGGTTATTTGGTTGTTGGTTAGAAAACGTAAAATGATTTTTTAAAAAGTATCGGAAATAGAATAAATAGGAAAGAAAAACAAATCGTGAATTCGTGGCTCATAAAAATTTACATATTATTTTAAAAACCGAACAACTTTCCATAGGTTATAAGTCCAAGAAAGTTCCTACTATAATAGCTTCAAATATTCAAATCGAGCTACAAAAAGGTGAGCTAATAGGTTTGGTTGGTGCCAACGGGATTGGTAAATCCACTCTATTACGTACTCTTACCAATGTTCAGGAAAGTTTAAAAGGTAACATTTACATTCACAATAAATTACTTTCAAATTATACTTCCGAAGAACTTGCAAAATCCATGAGCTTGGTATTAACAGAGCCTATTGCTTCAAGAAACCTATCTGTTTTTGAATTGGTGGCTTTGGGCAGACATCCATATACCAATTGGGTAGGAAACCTTAACACCAAAGATATGGAAAGCATTCATCAAGCTTTAAACCTAACCAATATTGAAACCTTAAAACACAAAAAATGTTTTGAACTAAGCGATGGGCAACTTCAAAAAGTCTTGATTGCTCGTGCTTTGGCTCAAGACACAGATTTAATAATATTGGATGAACCAACCACACATCTAGACATGTACCACAAAGCATATATTTTAAAACTGCTTAAAAAATTGGTAAAAGAGACCAACAAAACCATTCTCTTTTCATCCCATGAAATAGATCTAGCCATCCAACTTTGTGATAAAATGATTGTGATGACACAAGAAACGGTTATCACAGATGCACCTTGCAACCTTATTTCCAAGGGGGTTTTTAACACGCTTTTCCCAGAAGACTTAATTGTTTTCGACAAACATACAGGAAGTTTTAGGGTGAAAAAATAACTTATTATTGAACTTTTTAATGTGCCTTATTTAAGATTCTTCGCTTCGCTCTGAATAACAAATTAACTATCTTTGATAAAATTCAATTTCAATTCATGAACGACAACATCATTCTCATTATTTCCATCCTGGTTTCTGGAGGCATTGGCGCATACATTGGCCTAACCATTGCAAAACTGAAAAGCAAAGGGGAATTAAGCACTTTGGAAGAACGTCAGAAGCAATTAAATCAAATCATCGAGGACTTAAAACAACATTCAAGTAAAATTGAAGGAGAACGCAACGACATCCGAAATGAAAAAGACCAATTAAGTTCTGAATTAACCAAACGCAATACAGAATTTGAAAATCTTCAGGAAAAAATAAAAGAACAAAAGGCCGAAGTAGAAAAACTACAGGAAAAATTTTCCAAGGAATTTGAAAATCTTGCCAATAGGATTTTGGACGAAAAATCCAAAAAGTTTACCTCACAAAACAAAGACAACCTAGATGCCATTTTAAAACCTTTGGAAGAAAAAATCAAGCATTTTGAAAAACGCGTAGAAGAAACCAACAAAGAAGACATTACCAGAAGTGCCGATTTACGTAGACAAATTTTAGGTCTAAAAGAGCTTAACGAACAGATGAGCAAAGAGACCAGCAATTTAACCAAAGCCTTAAAAGGAGACACCAAAATGCAAGGAAATTGGGGCGAATTGGTTTTGGAACGTGTGCTGGAACGCAGTGGATTAAAAAAAGACAGCGAATATTTTGTGCAACAAAGCTTTACCACAGAAACAGGAAAGCGTGTCATGCCAGATGTTATCATTTCCTTACCGGGAGACAAGAAATTGATAGTGGACTCCAAAGTGTCCCTTGTGGCTTATGAACGTTATATTAATGAAGTGGAAGATGCCGAAAAAGCCACGCACTTAAAAAACCACTTGCTTTCTGTACGAAAGCGCGTTAATGAATTGGGCGAAAAAAATTACCATCAAATTTATGAGATGGACAGTCCAGACTTTGTGTTGTTGTTCATACCAATAGAATCGGCCTTTGCCATTGCATCTATGGAGTATCCTGCACTGTATTCGGATGCCTTCGAAAAAAACATCATCATTGTAACACCTACAACATTGTTGGCTGTTTTAAGAACCATTGACAGCATGTGGCAAAACGAAAAACAAAAAGCCAATGCTATAGAAATTGCCACACAAGCAGGTAGACTTTACGATTCTTTTGTTAATTTAACCGAAGAACTTATTAAAGTTGGAAACCAAATTGGCACAGTTCAAAAATCCTACGAGAGTGCCATGGTAAAGCTTACTGGTAAAGGAAACTTAATAAAACGCGTGGAAACACTAAAAACCTTAGGTGCCAAAGCCAGTAAACAACAAAATGAAAAACTCTTAAAAAGAGCCGAAAACACAGACGATTAAATTGCAAATCCCATGAAAAGATTTTTAATAAAATTTAGTATCGTACTTATTCTAGCTTTGGCAGGCTATTTTGCCTTTATTTATTTTGCTAGCTATAGCGAAGGGATTCGTGCTGGCGAACTGGTTAAGTTTAGCAGTAAAGGTGTGTTCATAAAAACATGGGAAGGCGAAATAAGCCAAGGTGTTTCCGAAGCACAATTGTTTGAGTTTTCAGTTGAAGATAAAGAAAAAGAGGTCATTCAGGACTTAAAGGATTTACAAGGAAAATACGTAAAACTTCATTACTTTGAACGTTATAGCAAGATTTTCTGGCTTGGAGACACAAAATACTTTATAACTAAAGTGGAAGAAGACAAAGAACGCAGTAACAGACGCTATTAAATGAAAAAAACATACAAACCAGCAGCAAATTCACGTATTTCAATCTCTGAGCTAATGCAACCATCCCATTCCAATTTTAATGGCAAAATTCATGGTGGTTACATTCTTAATTTAATGGATCAAATTGCCTTTGCCTGTGCATCCAAACACTCTGAAGCGTATTGTGTAACTGCTTCTGTTAATACTGTCGATTTTCTCAATCCTATTGAAATTGGTGAATTGGTTACCATGAAAGCATCTGTGAACTATGTTGGCAATACTTCTATGGTTGTGGGCATTCGTGTTATTGCAGAAAACATACGAACAGGAAACGTGAAACATTGCAACTCCTCCTATTTTACCATGGTTGCCAAAAACGACGATAATGAATCTGTGGCTGTTCCTGGTTTAATTTTAAGCAATTCCATAGAAATAAGACGTTTTTTAAAAGCCATTGAACTTATAAAATCTAAAGAAAACAGACACGAAGTGTTTAACCATAAAACCTTTGCAGCAGAAAACTACTTACATATCTTGGAACCTTACAAGGTGAAAATTGAACTTTAATTGTTATATCCCTCTGATTTTCAATTGAAATTATTAATTTTCAAGAAATTTATTTGCTTTTTAAACAAAACAAGTTATCTTTATTATCACGTAATAAAAGGATATTTTAAATTATCACGTAATAAAAGGATATTTTAAATTATCACATATAAAAAAGCAAGAATGGCAACAAGACCCATGACCAGTGTAATAACAGGAGACATCATTAAATCAAGGTCCTTAAACAACCCAAAATTATGGTTGCAAACATTAAAAAATGCTTTAGCGACCATAGAAAAGGATCATTCGTTATGGGAAATTTATAGAGGTGATAGTTTTCAAATAGAAATAAAACAGGTTGAAAAAAGTTTTGAAGCTGCCGTATATATCAAAGCTTGTATAAAAACCATAAAGGGTTTGGATGTCAGGCTTGCCATAGGCCTTGGATCTAAAACGTATAGTGGTGAGTTTGTAACAGAATCTCAAGGAGAAGCATTTCTAAATTCTGGAACAACTTTAGAAACCCTAAAAAAAAGCAAACAAAGCCTTAAAATAAAAACTTCCAATAAAACTTTAGATCAAGAATTAAACTTATATTTTAAATTGGCTGCCATAAGTATGGATCGATGGACAGTCCATCAAGCCGAAATTGTAAAATTGAGTTTAGAACATCCCAATGCCATTCAAGAAGAATTGGGAAAACGTTTGGGCATTAACCAAAATACTATAAGCAGAAGGCAAAAACGAGCTAATTTGGAAGAGGTTTTAGAGCTTAACAACATGTATCAACAAAAAATATCTAAGGAATTATGATACTTTTAATTAAACTTTTCTTGGCTCATTTAATTGGCGATTTTGTTTTTCAAACAAAAAAATCAATCAAGAAAAAAGAAAAAAAGAAGCTAAAATCCCCTGTACTATATGCCCATATTGCCATTCATTTCCTCTTATTGGTATTACTTCTTTGGGACCTGTCTTTATGGCCTGTTGTTGTAGGTATTACAATATCCCATTTTATCATAGATGTATTAAAGCTCACATTTCAAAAGAAAAAAACAAAGCGTTTATGGTTTTTTTTAGATCAGTTATTACATATAATAGTAATTTTTGTTGCTTACTTTCTATTTACGGACAACAGCTTTCATCTGGCAAATTTTGTAACAAAAAACAGCTTGTTGCTAATAACTTGTGTGCTTTTTTTAACACAACCTGTTTCCATAATCATGATGACCATATTTAGCAAATGGGACATAGAAAAGTTGACAACGGGAAATGAATCCTTAAAGGATGCTGGCAGATATATAGGCATGTTGGAACGTATGTTGGTATTTGTGTTTATTATAACAAATCACTGGGAAGCTGTTGGGTTTTTAATAACCGCAAAATCGGTATTTAGGTTTGGGGATTTAAAAGAAAGCAAACACAGAAAGTTAACAGAATATATTTTGATAGGAACGCTAATTAGCTTTGGAATAGCCATACTTACAGGTATCCTATATCTTTATATCAAATAAAAAAACCATCAAGCACAAACGTGATGGTTTGAGAACGATGTTAAAAAACATCTGTTATTGTTTAACAAACCGTTTGGTTACCACTTGGTTCGCTTGGGAAATCCTAACCAAATAAACACCAGAATGCCATTTGGAGACATTAATGGTATTTTGTAACGTGTTTAAGGAATTTGAATAAACTTTTTTTCCAAGTATGTCCAGTACTTCAATTCTGGCATCATTGCTTAAGGTTTTTAAATTGACGTTTAAACGGGATTTACTTGGGTTAGGATAAATAGAAAACTCGGTTTTTACAACCTCTTGGGTGCCTAAGGTAAAAGACTCTCTTGTAGAACCTCTATTGGCTCCATGCCAACCCATAATATATCCTGTACCAGCTTCAAAAGACCATACCAAATCTATAGAGGAAGCTGATGTTGAAAACACATAATCGTTAGGGTTTCCAGTATTTGGAAGTCTTGTTGCGACCACTTGTCTTTGTCCTCCAGAAGTGGTATTGGAAACAATGGTCCAATCTTGTTCTGCATCCATTACTGGTTCACTACCAACACCTATAAAAGATCTATCGGTTAATTTAAAAGTGCCATCATTTAACCAAATAACCACATCCTTTCCTGCTGTCATGCTCATGGCATCAAATCCCAACCCCAAATATTTATTATCTGGACCACTTAAGGTTAAGGTAACAAGAGTGCTGCTAACGTCTATTTGTGCTGTATATAAATTAGTTTGGTCGTTAAACAGTTCAATAACACCTGTAGTATAAGTCTGACTGTATAAAAAGGTACTCATGAAGGTAAAAACACCTATTAAGGCAAAAGTAATGTTTTTCATAGGTAATATTATTTTTTCAAAAGTTCAATGATAGCTTTGTTGTCATCCATTAAGGCATAATCTAAAGCAGTTTTATCACGGCTGTCCCTTAAAGTCCTATCTACATTGGCATCCAATAATAATTCAATAAGGGTTTTATTTTTCAGCAGTACAGCATAATGCAAAGGTGTTGTTTTATTTACATCGGATATATTGGGGTTGGCACCTTTTTCCAACAGAGCTTTTGTAAGTACCACTTGCTCCTTAAAAACTGCTGCCATTAATGGTGTACCATATTTACTGACACCATTAACATTGTTTACATGATTCAACAAATACAGTGCAACCGCTTCATTTCCATGATAACAAGCTAAGGTTAAAGCAGTAAACCCTTTATCGTTTACGGCATTAATGGTGTCTGAATCTATTTTCATTAAAGTCTGTACATCTGCAACAGAACCAGAGCGAGCAATGTTAAAAATATCGTTTTGTGCAAAGTTTAAAAGAGACGTCAATAAACATCCTATAAATAAAATTTGCCTTCGGTTCATGAAATAGATTTGATTTACATAGCTAATGTAATAATTATTAGCAATATTAAAGATATTTTTTACCGAATAAATCCATTACTTACTTAGATACATCTTGCGTCTAGAGTACAAGTTGTAAAATTCATCGTCCTTCAAGCTTTCAATAAACAAGATACTTTCTCCAGTACTTTTCATTTCTGGACCCAGTTTTTTATTGACGTTGTGAAATTTATTGAATGAGAAAACAGGTTGTTTAATTGCATATCCCTTTAATTGAGGATTGAAGTTAAAATCGGTTACCTTTTTCTCTCCCAACATCACTTTGGTAGCATAATTTACATAAGGTTCTCCATATGCTTTGGAGATAAACGGAACCGTTCTGGATGCTCTAGGGTTGGCTTCAATAATGTATACAATATCATCTTTTATGGCAAACTGAATATTAATTAAACCAACCGTGTTTAAAGCCAGGGCAATCTTTTTGGTATGGTCCTTAATTTGTTGCATTACAAACTCACCTAAGTTAAAAGGAGGCAAAGTGGCATTGCTGTCTCCAGAGTGAATACCACAAGGCTCTATGTGTTCCATAATCCCTATAATGTAAACATTTTCACCATCGCAAATGGCATCTGCTTCGGCTTCTATAGCTCCATCAAGATAGTGGTCCAGAAGCAATTTATTGTTTGGAATGCTTCGAAGCAAGTCTACCACGTGTTCTTCCAGTTCTTTTTTATTGATTACAATTTTCATGCCTTGGCCTCCCAAAACATAAGATGGCCTTACCAAAATAGGGAAATCCAATTTATCGGCAACAGCAAGGGCTTCTTCAGCAGTTGTGGCAACATCAAACTTTGGGTAAGGAATGTCATTTTCTTTAAGCAGTTTTGAAAAACTCCCTCTATCTTCTGCCAAATCCAAAGATTGATAGGTAGTACCTATAATTTTAATACCATATCTATCCAACTTTTCTGCCAGTTTTAAAGCTGTTTGTCCACCAAGTTGTACAATAACGCCTTCAGGCTTTTCATGTTTGATGATATCGTAAATGTGCTCCCAAAAAACAGGTTCAAAATACAGTTTGTCTGCTGTGTCAAAATCGGTAGAAACTGTTTCAGGATTACAGTTGATCATAATGGTTTCGTATCCGCATTCGGCAGCTGCCAAAACACCATGAACACAGCAATAATCGAACTCAATGCCTTGTCCAATTCTATTTGGTCCTGAACCAAGAACCACAATTTTTTTCTTATCGGAAACAATACTTTCATTATGTGGATAAAGTGTTCCATCTGCAGTTTCCATTTCATTTTCAAACGTGGAATAATAATATGGTGTTTGGGCTTTAAACTCTGCAGCACAAGTATCAACCAGTTTATAAACACGTTTTATGCCCAATTCTTCTCGTTTTTTATAGACCTGACTTTCCAAACAATTGAGCATGTGAGCAATCTGTCTGTCTCCATACCCTTTTTGTTTGGCTTCAAGTAATAATTCCCGATTGAGGGTTTCAATGGAATAATTGGAAATTTCTTTTTCCAGATGATAGAGTTCTTCGTATTGTTTCAAGAACCACATATCTATTTTGGTGATTTCGTGTATTCTGCTTAAAGGGATTCCCATTTGAATGGCATCGTAAATTACAAACACACGATCCCAACTTGCATAGGTTAATTTACTGATGATCTGGTCGTAATTTTTATAGCCTTTTCCATCTGCTCCCAAACCGTTGCGTTTTATTTCCAGTGATTGGGTGGCTTTGTGCAATGCTTCCTGAAAAGAGCGACCTATACCCATTACTTCTCCAACCGATTTCATTTGAAGTCCTAAAGTTCTATCACTTCCTTCAAATTTATCGAAATTCCAACGAGGAATTTTCACTATCACATAGTCTAAAGTGGGTTCAAACAAAGCTGAAGTAGATTTTGTAATCTGGTTGTCCAACTCGTCCAAATGGTAACCAATGGCCAACTTAGCTGCTACTTTTGCAATAGGATATCCTGTAGCTTTACTGGCAAGAGCTGAAGAACGTGACACACGTGGATTAATTTCTATGGCAATGATATTTTCTTCGTCGTCTGGACTCACGGCAAATTGCACATTACAACCTCCTGCAAAATCACCTATACTGCGCATCATATGGATAGCCATATCTCGCATTTTTTGATACGTTCTATCACTTAAAGTCATGGCTGGAGCCACAGTTATGGAATCTCCAGTGTGAATTCCCATAGGATCCATATTTTCTATGGAACAAATAATCACCACATTGTCGTTAGCATCACGCAACAACTCCAGTTCATATTCTTTCCAACCAATCAAGGCTTTATCGATCATGACTTCGTGGATGGGAGAAATTTCCAGACCACGTGTTAACAATTCATCAAACTCTTCTTCTTTATATACAAACGATGCTCCTGCGCCACCAAGTGTGAACGAAGCCCTAATAACCAATGGAAAACCAAATTCCTGTGCAATTTCCTTACCTTGAAGATAAGATGTGGCTGTTGCTTGAGGTGCCATAGGTATGCCTATTTTTAACATAAGTTCCCTAAACTTTTCTCTATCTTCTGTAATATTGATGGCATCAATATCAACACCAATAATATCTACATTAAAATCTTTCCAAATGCCTTTTTCGTCTGCTTCTATACATAAATTTAAAGCCGTTTGACCTCCCATAGTAGGTAAAACAGCATCTATTTGAGGGTGTTCCTTTAAAATTTGAATAATGGACTTGGTGGTAAGAGGCAACAAATAAACATGATCTGCCATAGATGGATCGGTCATGATGGTTGCAGGATTGGAATTGATTAAAATTGTTTCAACTCCATCTTCTCTTAACGATCTTAATGCTTGGGTTCCAGAATAATCGAATTCACATGCTTGGCCGATGACAATTGGACCAGAACCAATAATTAAAATAGACTTTAGTTTTGAATTTTTAGGCATTTTCTTAGTAATGTATTGTTATAATTGTGTTTGCAAAATTACTGATTTGTAGATATAAAAAAAGGCGTTACCGTAAAGTAACACCTTTTATATATCAACAATTGTTAATCATTATTTTTTATGTCTTGCTTCAGAAGATACAGATAATTTCTTTCTACCTTTTGCTCTTCTACGAGCTAGTACTTTTCTACCATTGGCAGAAGCCATTCTTTCTCTAAAGCCATGTTTGTTCTTTCTCTTTCTCTTTGACGGCTGAAATGTTCTTTTACTCATTACTTATTATCTTTAATATCTTCTTTATTTTATCTAAATAATCTGTTTTAACCTTTATCTAAAACTGAGCGCAAATATACAAACCCTTTTTTATTTGACAAACCTTATTTTAAAAATATTTTTTCAATAAAAATTTAGTTTCTTTGCACTACAAAATCCATGCTCATAAAATGAACCCTTTTGTTGTTAAAATAACTGTTTGTTTACTGGTTATCTCTAATCTTGTTTTTTCGCAAAACACATTGGAATACAAGCTTAATATTGGTGATAACCTGACCATTACACAAATTTCAACACAACAGATTACCCAAGATATGAATGGTTCCAAACATGAAATGTCCAACAATTTAGAATGCGATTTTAATTTAATTGTGACTGCTAAAACAGACAGTTCTTATCTAATAAATTTTAAATTTAAGAGGTTTAAATTAAAAACAACATCCAATATTTATGGAGATTTAATGAATGTGGACACCCATTTGGAAGATAAAAAAGACGATTTAGAGTCTAAAATGTTTTCTGGATTAACAAGTTCTGTCCTAAAAATTGAAATGCTTAAAACAGGTAAAATCCTTAATGTCTCAGGAACTCAGGCCATGATAAAAAAAATGGTTGAAAATGCAGGCATAGAAGACCAGTTTACCAAAGAGCTAACCATAGAGGCCTTAAAAGAAGAGTATGGCAACGAAAGCCTTTCCAGGAGCTTTGAACAGATGACCTACCTTTACCCTAACAAGAAAGTATTGGTTGGCGACCAGTGGACAAACACCTACTCTGGAGCAATAACGGCAAAAAACAATTGGACCTTAAAAGAATTCAACAAAAGCATTGTTCTGGATGCTACGAGCAATATCTCCATGGTTTCAGAAGAGGAATCTCATGTTATGAAACTTAAAGGCTCTCAAGATACCCATGTGATTGCAAATAAACTTTCTGGTTTTCCAGAACTCATAACGGTTACTTCCACAACCAAAGGAACAACAGTTATGAACCAAATGGAAACTGTGGAAATCCCAACAACTATTATTTCAAAAACAACTTATAAAACTAAAAAACATGTACAATAAAGTATTTAAATTAATTATTGCAGCTTTAATAATTGCTTATGCCATATACCAATTTACAGAAGGTTTCATAGGTAATGGTATTATGTACCTTTTACTATCTACAATTTTTATTTTTCTATATTTTAAGAATGAAATTATATTATTGGCTTTTTTAAGATTGCGTAAACAAGATTTTACTGGTGCCAAAAAATGGTTAAACAGGATAAAAAACCCAGAAACGGCTTTGGTAAAAAAGCAGCAAGGTTATTATAATTTCCTTCATGGCATTATGGTGTCTCAAGAAAACATGAACGAAGCCGAAAAATATTTTAAAAAGGCTGTTGCTTTAGGTTTAAGCATGGATCACGATATGGCAATGGCCAAATTAAACTTGGCTGGAATTGCTTTTAGCAAACGTAGAAAAAATGAAGCGCAGTTATTATTGAGTGAAGCACAAAAACTGGATAAAAGGAACATGCTTACTGAGCAAATCAAGATGATGAAAGACAATATGAAAAAAGCGCAAATGCCCAACCAACATTTTGGTGGACACAGACAGCCACGTGCTGGAAAACGAAGATAACAGAGACTAAGGTCCTTAAAAAAAGCTTAATCTTTTTGGGATTAAGCTTTTTTTATGTCCAAACCTAGGTGTTACGATTTTGTTTTATAATATCCCTCTTTAGGGATTTCTATGAAATACTGTTTTCTGGACTTGTTGTTTAGATGTGGTTCCCGTAACCAAGGATTGTGGATTTTTAAAATTTTATAATTTATTCCAAACCCTTTGGCAAAAGACGCAAAATCTGTAACTGCTGTATCAACCTCCACCTTGTAAGTTGGCACTTGAGTATATAAATCCTTCTCTCTAAAGTTAAAACCATACCTATCTGGATGGGACAGGATTTCTTTTAAGGCTACAATTCTAAATAAATACCTACCAGTTTCTTCCCCTAAAAGCAAATCGTAATAATCCGTAACATCTTGCTCTTGCAAACGTTTGGAAACGCCATAATTACCAGCATTGTAGGCAGCAGCTGCCAAAGTCCAAGACCCCAATTGTTCTTTGGATTTTTTTAAATACTCGCAAGCAACTTCAGTAGACTTTTCCAAGTGGTAGCGTTCATCAACATTATCGTTAATTTCCAGGCCATACTCTTTACCAGTGGTTGGCATGATTTGCCAGACACCTCTGGCTCCAGCTGGAGACACCACATTCATCAATCCACTTTCAATAACGGCCAAATATTTAAAATCGTCTGGAACACCATGCTTTTTAAGGATAGGCTCTATAATTGGAAAATATTTATGGGCTCTCTTAAACATCAACAAGCCATTTGATTGCCAATAAGTGTTAACCAACAGTTCCCTATCCATTCGTTCCAAAATATCTGGATCATCCAAAGGGATATCTTCTCCAGCAAAATTTAAATGTTCTGGAATTTGTAGTGCATAAACATTATAGTCGTTAATTAATTTTTTTTCGAAATTTTCGTCTGTAGGTGCATCTTGCAGTGCATACACAAAAATCATCATTAAACTGGTTAACCCTATGAAAGCCAGTGTGTTTTTAACCCATTTCATCTTAAAAAGTTTTTATAAATTTAATAAAATTACAGCAATATTTAAGCCAATTCTTCATCTAAAATTAATTTTGGCAAATTTTTGTTAAACCACTTATATCTATCAATAATCATAATGTGTGTACCTCCTTTTACAGTAATGCATTCGCCTAAACATCTATGAGGAAAAACGGCGTCCTTTTCTCCATGGATATGAATGGCTTCTGGCAACGGTTTTTCCTGATCCCAACAAATAACCTGTTTAATGGCCCAATCCAGGTATTGCTTATTGGTAACAGAAAGGTATTTTCTATATAAAGCAACACGCTTTTTTATGGTGTTGCCAAATGTGTATTTTGCCAAAGCATCTATATTATTAACCAAACTGGTTGGCATTATTTTATAGGCTTTGGTCATCCTGGCAAGTTTCATGCGTTTGGAAAACTCGTGCTTTGTTTTCACACTGGAAACCACAATTAGTTTTTTTAATTTGATGTGTTTGCTCATTTCCTGAACCATAATCCCACCAAAGGAAACTCCCACCAACACCACATTATCATGTTCTATAAGTTCCACCATGCGTTTGGCATATTGCGTAATGGACTCATTTTTAGCAGGTATCAACCATTCCAACATGTGCATCTTAAATTGGTCTTTGGGTAATTTAATGTTTTCAAAAATCAATGGACTGGCAGCCATTCCTGGAACAAAATAAACATGTATGATATCTTGACTCATAAGCTTTTAAGTAGGTAAAAAATGAATTTTTACAATATTTTTTCGTAAATTTGCGTTACAAAACTATTGAAAAATAGCACTGACTCCTATAAATTCCATTTAAATAAAAAACTTTCTTATTATGATTGAAGCATCTGAACTTGTGGACAATGACTTTTTACGTCAGTATGAATTGAAAATTGATGATCATTTAGCAAAAATCGAGTATTCGCTACAAGAACGAAAGATATTTTTAACCAAGCTTATCATCCCAGACGAGATTAATTCTGAAGCGTTTCAAAACGACTTTTTAGTGACTGTTTTCCAAGATATTGAAGAGCGCAACCTAAGTGTGGTTCCCACTAGTCCTGAAATTGCCAAATTTGTGAGAAAAAACAGAAAATACAAACGCATGCTTCCTGTTGGCGTTAGAATATAAATTAAAGATATGTAACATCACAAAAAATCCGAAATTTTTAAGTTTCGGATTTTTTTATTTTTAGCTTACCATTTCTTTTAAAAACTCCAGCCTTACCAGGCCATCGTCATCAATCTTGGTTAAGGAAACCTCATGAATGGTATTCACCAACTCTGGATTCCAAGGTGCTTTTACTTTTACATAATTACCAGTAAAGCCCTGTATATAACCTTCTTTGTTTTCACTTTCAAACAACACTTTTCTTGTAGTGTCCAATTGGCTTTCATAGAAAGCTCGTCGTTTTTTTGCAGATAATCCCCTTAGCATTTTACTTCTTTTGGCCCTAACCCTTTTTGGTACAACACCATCCATATTGGCTGCCAAAGTATTGTCCCTTTCAGAATAAGTAAAAACATGTAAATAAGATATATCCAATTCGTTTAAAAAATTGTAGGTCTCCAAGAACAGTTCGTCTGTTTCCCCGGGAAATCCTACAATTACATCCACACCTATGCACGCATGTGGCATGACCTCTTTAATTTTGGCAACACGATCTATATACAGTTCGCGCATATAACGTCTTCGCATGAGTTTTAATATTTTATTGCTGCCACTTTGCAAAGGGATATGAAAATGAGGGACAAATGTGTTGCTTTTGGAAACAAAATCTATGGTTTCGTTTTTTAATAAGTTAGGCTCGATGGAAGAAATACGCAACCTTTCTATACCTTCAACTTTATCAAGTTCCTTTACCAAATCCAGAAAGGTGTGCTCGTGCTTTTTGTTACCAAACTCCCCTTTTCCGTAATCGCCTATGTTAACTCCTGTTAGCACAATTTCTTTAATGTCTTGTTTAGAAATCTCTTTGGCATTGTTAAGCACATTGTTCAAGGTATCACTTCTGGAAATACCTCTGGCCAACGGAATGGTACAATAGGTACATTTATAGTCGCAACCGTCCTGTACTTTTAAAAAGGCACGCGTCCTGTCTCCTATGGAATAACTTCCAACATAAAAGTCGGCCTCTTCAATTTCGCAGGAATGTACTTCACCAAAATCGTTTTTGGACAAGTCGTTTATATAATCTGTAATCTTAAATTTTTCAGTGGCGCCAAGCACCAAATCCACGCCATCTACGTCTGCCAATTCTTGAGGCTTTAACTGCGCATAACAACCAATGGCAGCCACAAAAGCATCTGGATTCAATTTTTGAGCTTGTTTAACAATGGTTTTAAAACGCTTATCTGCATTTTCGGTAACCGAACAGGTATTTATAACATAAATATCGGCTTTGTCATGAAACTCAACCCTATCAAAACCTTCATCTTTAAAATTTCTGGCAATGGTGGACGTTTCCGAAAAATTAAGCTTACAGCCCAAGGTGTAGAATGCAACTTTTTTTCTCATAATCAAATACACGTTTCCTTAAAAATAGAAACCCTTTGGATTTTTTTTATGACATGACATGCTAATAACATCATGTCTGGATATTAAAAATAATTAAAAATCATCCTCTTGAATAGAAAGAGGGTTGCAAAATTAATGAAAAAGAGCGCTTTAAACAGTTAAAGCGCTCTTTTTTTTAGAAACATGTATTATATATGGGTCTAGTTTTTAATTATTTTTCTGGTTACATCTCCTCTATCTGTTTCAATTTTCATTAAATAAACGCCAGGAGATAAATCAGAAACATCTAATTTTCTTGTGTTTTGAGCTTTTAAAACCACTTGTCCAGTTATTGAATAAACATTCACTTGTTTTACCGTAATGGAATTGTGCAATTGAATGTTTAGCTCATTTTGAACTGGGTTTGGAAATATGGATATGTTATTTAAGCTATACTCTTCTATTCCAAGAATGTTTCCAACCACATTCATAACGTATTGGTTGTCTGGAAAACCAATAGTTGTTGCTGTCGTTGGTACAGTGATACCACAGCCAGTAGCTTTTAAATAACTATCATCATTTTCTCCAGCAGCATTGATTCCTGGAAAAAATGTTTCTCCAGTATTTGTGCCACTGTCTCCTGCCATAACTTCAAAAGCAATGGTGGAACCAGCAGGAATGGTTGCTGCAATTGGCACGGTTACCAAAGATAAATCATCTGCTGAACTTGAAGAATGGGTAGCTGTCGCTACAAGTGTTAATGTTGCAGAGGTTAGGTTGTCTGAAGTTGCAGTATAAAGGTTTACTGTAATAACCTTGCCATCATCAGCAGTTCCTTGCCCATATTGCACAGAACTTACTTGAAAGTCGTCCACAATTGAAAAATCTGCCAAGTTGTAAGCTCTAAAAAAGGAGTTTTCACGATATTCTCCAGTTCCAGAAGACCAACAGGCCACACCTCCATCTGTTACGTTAACCGGATCTACAGATTGTGTTAAAGTTGTTTGGGCATGACCTACCCAAGCAAATAAAACAGTTAATAAAAATAGAATGTAATTTTTTTTCATAATTTTAGAGTTTGAATTTAAAAATAAATATAGCCTTTTAAATTTATAAATGAAATTTATACTCATACTTTTCTTACTTTTTTTTGCCTGTAACAGTAAAGAAAACCTTTCAACTAACGTATTTCGCTACAACGAACATAAAAACATAGGCTCTTTAGATCCTGCTTTTGCCAAAGACAATGCAGATATTTGGGCCGTAAACCAATTGTTTAATGGTTTGGTTCAAATGGATGAGCATTTAAATGTGCAGCCCTGTATTGCCAAACAATGGCAAATCTCCCAGGATGCACTTACTTATACTTTTTCACTTAGAAACGATGTTTTTTTTCATAAGCATGATTTGTTTGGGAAAAACGCTACCAGAACGGTCAAGGCCAGTGATTTTGAATATAGTTTTAATCGATTGTTGGATAAACAAATTGCATCTCCTGGAAGTTGGGTCCTCAATAAAGTGGAATCATTCCATGCCATTAACGATACGTTATTTCAAATTACCCTAAAACAACCTTTTCCTGCTTTTTTAGGATTGTTAACCATGAAATACTGTTCCGTAGTCCCAAAAGAAATTGTATCGCATTACAAAAGTGAATTCCGATCGCATCCTATTGGAACTGGCCCTTTTAAATTTAAGCGTTGGGAAGAAAACATCAAATTGGTGTTCAGAAAAAACAACCATTACTTTGAAACCGATGAAACAGGACAAAAATTACCTTATTTAGAAGCTGTAGCCATTACGTTTTTGCCAGACAAACAAAGTGAGTTTTTACAATTTGCCCAAGGGAATTTAGATTATGTATCTGGTTTGGATGCATCTTATAAAGACGAAATACTAACTGCAAAAGGAGAACTTAGAGAACAATATGCCAACAAGGTGAACATGCTTAGAGGCCCTTATTTAAACACAGAGTATTTAGCTTTTTACATGGACTCCAACGTTCCGGAAATTCAATCTGCACTTTTAAGAAAAGCTGTTAATTTGGGTTTTGACAGAAAAAAAATGATGATATATTTAAGAAATGGGATTGGAATTCCTGCCTATGGAGGCTTCATACCAAAGGGTTTGCCAGGTTTTAACGAGTCCATAGGATTTACATATCAACCGGAAACATCCAAACAACTTATTGAACAATTCAAAGCAGAAACAGGCATTAAAAATCCAGAAATCACCATTACAACAACCAGTAATTATTTAAGCTTTTGTGAATTCATACAAAGGGAATTACAAAAATCCGGTTTAATCGTGCATATAGATGTCATTCCTGCTGCCACTTTAAAAGATGCCAAAGCCAATGGAAAATTAGATTTGTTTCGAGCCAGTTGGGTTGCCGATTATCCAGATGCTGAAAATTACCTATCCCTATATTACAGCAAGAATTTTGCTCCAAATGGGCCAAATTATACCCATTTTAAAAATGAACAATTTGATTTGTGGTATGAACAGGCATTTACTGAAACCAACACATTAAAAAGAGAAAATCTTTATACAAAAATGGATAGTTTGGTTATGAGCAAAACTCCTATAGTGCCCTTATTTTATGATGAAGTAGTTAGGTTTACACGAAAAAACGTAGAAGGCTTGGGAATCAACCCCATAAATTTATTGGATTTAAAATATGTAAAGAAAAATTAAGTTACCTTTTCATTGTCTCCCACTGCATCTTTCTCAAATACAATTCCCATAGTTATAAGATATATGGAACTACCATAAGCCAGCATAATTAAAAAGTCCTGATATGGTATGTTTTGTTTAAAGGTCTTTATGGCCATGATGCTCTCACTAACCAAAAATAACAGAACCCCAAAAAATACATAATAATAACTTCTTGAAGAATATACACCCTTTCTTAAAAAGGCGAATTGAAATATCACCAAGGTAAAAAAGAAACTAAATATGGCTGCTGAAAAAAACACGTTTAAATCTTGATACACAAAACCAACCAAGAGAAAAATATAAGCAAACAGAAGTATTGAAAAAGGAATTAACCTAACAACATTAAAATCTTCTTTATGGATGAATTTAAGACTAAAAAACAACTTTCCGAGCGTAAAAAAAAGCAAACTCGCAGCTAATGAAACCTGATTGAGATGGTTAATGATTAAAATATCACCAATTAAAAAGGAGGTCAACGCCAAAAACACCCATAATTGCCCTCTTTTATTATGGGTTTCTTTGTTATGATAATAATATAACAGCAAAAGAGGAATTAAAAAGGGTTTGGAAAAATACCTATATTCAATAGGTCCATAAAGTTTTACTAGAATATCTATAGCAAGCACCAAAAAATATATGAATGTAAACTGCGTAAGGTTCTTAAATTTAAGGCTAAACATATAAAACTATGAAAATGTAATTGCCGACAAAAGTAATTAAACTCTCGATAAAATGCGTTTTTTTTCTGCAAATTACCAATAATTGGAGCCTATGGATATACCAAACCCCTAAAAACAGTTTAATCAATAACTTTATGGTTGTTCCGTCTAAACTTTTTAGTGTCTTCAAAAACATGCTCCAGAATAGCTGCATCGACCTCTGTGAACTCTATATCCCTTCTGGACATAACCACTTTGGCCACCTCAAAAGCTTTTTTGGTTAAATAGGTTGTGAAACCGGAACTTCCTCCCCATGAAAAACTTGGAACAAAATTTCTTGGAAACCCACTCCCAAAAATATTGGCACTTACACCAACTACGGTTCCAGTATTGAACATGGTATTGATGCCACATTTGCTGTGATCTCCCATCATTAAACCACAAAACTGCAAGCCTGTTTTAGCAAAACTCTCGGTTTGATAATCCCAAAGCCTTACTTCTGCATAATTGTTTTTTAAATTGGAATTATTGGTGTCTGCTCCAAGATTGCACCATTCTCCCAAAACCGAATTTCCCAAAAACCCATCGTGACCTTTGTTGGAATAGCCAAAAATCACCGAATTATTGATCTCTCCTCCTACTTTACTAAAAGGTCCAACCGTTGTAGGACCATAAATCTTAGCAGACATTTTAACCGTCGCTCCTTCGCATAAAGCAAAAGGCCCTCGTATCATGCTGCCTTCCATGATTTCGGCATTCTTACCAATGTAAATTGGGCCATTTTCGGCATTAAGGGAGCACAAAGGCAATTTGGCACCTTCTTCTATAAAAATATCAGATCTGTTAAAAGCGACTGTCATTTCTGGAATGGGTTGAGATTGCCTGCCTTTGGTGAGCAGTTCAAAATCTTCCTGGATGGCTTCGCCATTTTTTGAGAAAATATCCCAAGTATGTTCTATTTTTAAAACATCGTCAACATATTCTATGGCTTCGTACGCATCAAAGTCAATATCGTCTTGCGTATCTTTGGTATAAAAAGCTATAACATCCTCATTATTGAAAATGGCCTGATTGGCTTCTAGGTTTTTAACCATTTCTGCCAAGGTCTGGTTGGGCAAAAAAGACGCATTGATCATGATGTTTTCATCCATTTCCACCATAGGGAATTTGTCTGAAAGATAATCTTCGGTTACCGTTGTAGTTGTAAAATCCAAATATGCCTCCCATTTTTCCCTAATGGTTAAAATACCAATTCTAATATCTGCAACTGGACGAGTAAAGGTAAAAGGCAATAAATTATTGCGCGAAGGACCATCAAAAAGAATATAGTTCATGAGAAGATAAAATTAAGATTATGGAAATAAATCTAGCTGATTCCATTCAAAAGTAACGTAAAAATAGAAAACAAAAAAAGCCTTAGAGATAAATCTTAAGGCTTTTAAAATATATTGAGACTAGGTTTATTTTTTAAACTTAGCGTATTTGTTTTTAAATTTATCGATACGTCCAGCAGTATCCACCAATTTAGATTTTCCTGTGTAGAAAGGATGAGATGTTCTAGAAATTTCCATTTTTACCAATGGGTATTCAACACCATCAACTTCAATGGTTTCGTTGGTTTTCGCAGTAGATTTTGTTAAAAACACATCGTCGTTAGACATATCTTTAAAGGCTACTATTCTATAATTTTCTGGATGTATATCTTTTTTCATCGCTTAAAGCTTTAATTTCTTTCACAAATTTTGAGGTGCAAATTTAAGAATTTTTTGTAAATGAACAATACTTTTAATTTTATTTTTTGAAGATTTATTGTTTTTAGAAAATTAGCTGTAACGTTTTACTATATTTGTTTACTAACTAACTATAAAATAATAAACTTACAACTAATATGGAAACTTCAATTAAATCTAATGGAATTAACTATGGCCTTTATTTAGGAGGCGCTTTATCCTTACTAACTGTTATTGCTTATGCTGTAAACCTAGACTTATTTACAAAATGGTGGTATGGTATTGGATTAATGATTTTGGTTATAGTTTTTGGAATTATTTCTTCCATGAGCTCAAAAAAATTATTGGGTGGTTTTATTAATTTTAAAGGTGCCTTTTCATCCTATTTTATAACTGTAGCCATTGGAATTGTTATTAGCGCTTTGGTTAGTTATATTGTTTTTAACGTTATTGACCCTGAAGCGGCTACGCTCTTACAGGAAAAAATATTGGATTCTCAAGTAGAAATGATGCGTGGTTTTAACGCTCCTGAAGATGCCATTGCCCAAGTTGTAGAACAAATGGAGAAAGAAGACAATATGTTTGCTTTATCTAAAGTACTGCAGTCTATAGCTTTCCAACTTATTGGGTTTAGCGTGGTTGGTCTTATTGTAGCCTTGGTAGTGAAGAAAGATAACCCAGAAGCTTAATTAAATTCATTATTTTTGAGCTTTCAATCTCGACATTTTTTATATGAATATATCAGTAGTCATACCACTACTTAACGAACAAGAATCTTTAAACGAATTATACCATTGGATTGCAAACGTCATGCAATCCAATGGTTTTTCTTATGAAATCATATTCATAGACGATGGCAGCACAGATAATTCCTGGGCTACCATACAACAATTGGCAGAAAAAGACAGCCATGTTAAAGGCATTCGGTTTTTAAAGAATTTTGGAAAATCGCAAGCTTTACATGCTGGCTTTGATAAAGCACAAGGAGATGTTGTCATTACCATGGATGCAGACCTTCAGGACAATCCTGAAGAAATTCCAGAGCTGTACCACATGATAGTTAACGATAAGTACGATATGGTTTCCGGTTGGAAAAAGAAACGCTACGACTCTGTGATTTCTAAAAACCTACCTTCCAAGCTTTTTAATTATGCAGCAAGGAAAACCTCTGGGGTCAAACTTCACGATTTTAATTGTGGTTTAAAATCTTATCACAAAAATGTGGTAAAAAATATTGATGTTAATGGTGAAATGCACAGATACATTCCCGTTTTGGCAAAGAATGCAGGTTTTACCAACATTGGAGAAAAAGTGGTGCAACATCAGGCAAGAAAGTATGGTGTGACCAAATTTGGCATGGATAGGTTTATTCATGGTTTTCTGGATTTAATCACCATTTGGTTTTTATCGCGCTTTGGTAGAAGACCCATGCACCTATTTGGAGCCTTGGGAGTTTTAATGTTTGCTATTGGTTTTGCTTTCGCCATCTATCTCGGAATTGATAAGCTGTACCTAAATCCTTATGGCAGATTAATAACTCAACGTCCTCAGTTTTATATTGCCTTAGTGACCATGATTATAGGTACACAATTTTTTGTAGCTGGTTTTTTAGGGGAAATCATTCTTAGGACCAAGCAGGAAAAAAAACGCTATTTAATTAAAGATGAATTAAATATTTAAGCGTTCCGGATTTTTTAATTTGTATTGCCCCATTATCTTTTTTGAAATCCTTATTTTTGCATGACATTTTTTTTTGAATATGATTTACATGGAACCTGAATTATTAGAAAGAGTAAACACTTGGCTAACACCAACTTTTGATAACGACACGCAAGACTACATAAAAAACTTAATAGCCACCAACCCAAAATTGCTTAAAGAAAGCTTCTATAAAAACTTAGAATTTGGTACTGGAGGTATGCGTGGCATTATGGGCATTGGCACCAACAGGATAAACAAATATACTTTAGGGAAAAACACACAAGGGCTTAGCAATTACCTACACAAATCGTTTCCTAATGAACCCCTTAAAGTGGCCATTGCCTTCGATTGCAGACACAACAGTAAAACCCTTGCAAATATTGTTGCCAATGTGTTTTCAGCCAACAACATTCAGGTCTATATTTTTGAGGATTTACGTCCAACACCAGAACTCTCATTCGCTTTAAAACATTTAGGTTGCCATTGTGGTATTGTACTTACAGCATCTCACAATCCGCCTGAATACAATGGTTACAAAGTATATTGGCAAGATGGAGGCCAATTGGTACCACCTCAAGATGCCGAAATAATAACCGAAATAAACAACTTGGATTATTCTGAAATTAAATTTGAAGCCAACAAGGCTTTAATTCAAGTTGTTGGAAAAGAAGTTGACGATGTATTTATAAAGGCATCCATAAAAAACGGAAGTTTTAATACAGAGCAACAAGCTAAAGACCAGTTAAATATTGTATTTACTTCTTTACATGGCACTTCCATTACCATCATACCAGATACCCTAAAACAAGCTGGATACAAAAACCTCCATATAGTTGAAGAACAAGCTGAACCAAATGGCGATTTCCCTACGGTTGAATCTCCAAACCCAGAAGAACCCGAAGCTTTAAAAATGGCTCTGGAATTGGCAGACAAAGTACAAGGAGACTTGGTAATTGGTACAGATCCAGATAGTGACAGAATTGGTGTTGCTGTTAGGGATTTTAATGGAAAAATGACCTTACTGAATGGAAACCAAGCCATGTTACTGATGACGGATTTCTTGTTAAAACAATGGCAAACAGAAGGAAAAATTAAAGGAAAGGAATTTATTGGCTCCACCATTGTTTCCACACCCATGATGAACGTGTTGGCAAAGGCATACAATGTGGAATGTAAAATAGGCTTGACAGGATTTAAATGGATTGCCAAAATGATCAAAGACTTCCCTGAACTTGATTTTATTGGTGGAGGCGAAGAAAGTTTTGGATTTATGGTTGGTGATTTTGTAAGGGATAAAGATGCTGTAACCTCAACTTTACTTGCCTGCGAAATTGCAGCTCAGGCAAAAGCCAAAGGCAGTTCCATGTACCAAGAATTGATCCAATTGTATGTAACTCATGGTTTTTATAAAGAACGATTGATATCCATCACTAAAAAAGGAATTGAAGGTGCCCAGGAAATCAAACAAATGATGATTGACTTCAGGAACAAACCACTTTCGGTAATAAATAATTCCAAAGTCATTAAAATAGAAGACTATCAAAGTTCCATTGCCTTAAACCCAATTTCCGGAAAAGAAGCACCTATTTCTGTACCAAAATCTAACGTGTTGATTTATTATACTGAAGATGGGAGCCAAATAGCTTTAAGACCTAGTGGAACAGAACCAAAAATCAAATTCTATATTAGCGTTAACACCACATTGGACTCTGTGTCTGATTTTGAAGCTAAGGAACAACAATTGGAAACCAAGATCAACGCTATCATTAAGGATATGCACCTTATTTAAATGAAGAAAATAATAAATCAACTTTGGCCTTTTATCAAAACCTTTAAAAAACACGTTTTTTTAAATGTCTTTTTTAATTTATTATATGCTTTGTTTAGTGCACTTGCATTTATTTCGCTTATTCCCATGTTAAATGTTTTATTCGATAAAACAGCTGTAGTTAGGGAAGCTCCGGTTTGGAATGGCATTAAAGGCATTAAAACCTATGGCGAGCAGCTTTTAAATTATAAAGTGAGCAATTATTTGGAAAACGGCAATGCACAAATGGCTTTGGTGATTGTTATTTCATTGGTTATTTCAACCTTTCTTCTTAAAAATTTATTCGGTTATTTATCCATGCAACACATGATGTATCTCAAAAATGGTGTCTTGAACAACCTGAGAAAAGATATGTACAAAAAAATTATAGAACTTCCCTTAAGTTTTTATTCAAAAAGACAAAAAGGAGATGTCATGGCCAGAATTTTGGGTGATATCAACGAAATGCAAAACTCCTTTTTTATTGTTTTGGAACTTATAGTTAGGGAACCTGCAACCATTATCTTCTCTTTAATTTTCATGTTTACCTTCAGTTGGAAACTAACGCTTTTTGTATTGCTTTTTATTCCAGTTGCTGGGCTTTTAATTTCAAGATTGGGAAAAAGCCTAAAAAGCAATTCTTTAAAAGCACAGCAAGAATCTGGAAAATTAATCTCCATTGTTGAAGAATCCTTAACAGGGCTAAAGATTGTAAAAAGTTATAATGCAGAGACCATTTTTAAAAACAACTTTACCAATTCTGCCAATAAAATTCTTAAATTATCAAATAAAATTGGATTGAAAAACAATCTTGCTGGACCTGTTAGCGAAGTTTTGGGCATCACTACCATTGCAGTATTATTATGGTATGGTGGTCAATTGGTACTTGTTGAAAAAGTAATTGAAGGTACAGATTTTTTAGCATTCATGGGATTGGCATATGCCATTTTAACACCTGCTAAAGCCATAAGCAAAGCATCTTACAGGGTTAAAAACGGTATTGCAGCAGCAGATCGCGTGTTTGAAATTTTACATGAGCAAGATACCATGTCCGATTTGCCAAATGCCACTGTTCTTCAAGACTTCCAAAATGAATTATCTGTTAACAACATCTCTTTTAAGTACGATAACGAGTTGGTTTTGAAAAACTTTAGCCTAAAAGTCCCTAAAGGAAAAACCGTAGCTCTTGTTGGCCAATCGGGAAGTGGAAAAAGTACCATAGCAAACTTGGTCACCAGGTTTTACGACATTAATGAGGGTAGCATAACCATAGATGGAACAGATATTAAAAATGTAACAAAAAATTCTCTAAGGAACCTTATGGGATTGGTCACGCAAGACTCCATACTTTTTAACGATACCATAAAAAATAACATCCTGATTGGAAAACCAGATGCTACCGACGAAGAGATTATGGAGGCTTTAAAAATTGCCAATGCCTGGGAGTTTGTAAAAGACTTACCAAACGGCATAGAAACCAATGTTGGAGATGCAGGAAATAATTTTTCTGGAGGCCAAAAACAGCGTTTAAGCATAGCAAGAGCTGTATTAAAAAACCCTCCTATCATGATTCTGGACGAAGCCACTTCTGCCCTGGATACTGAAAGTGAGCGTTTGGTTCAAATAGCTTTAGAGAACATGATGAAGAACAGAACCTCTATTGTTATTGCCCATAGATTATCCACCATACAAAATGCCGACGAAATTATAGTGATGCAAAAAGGGGAAATTGTAGAACAAGGAGCCCACCATGAATTATTGGCAAAAAATGGCATGTACAAAAAACTGGTAGAAATGCAGAGTTTTGAGCAATAATTTCATTAAGTTAAGGCAATTCAAAGAGATTGCGAACCTTAACTTAAAAAAATTACAATTTGATCTTGTACAATTTCGTTATTAAAACAGCACATAAAACAGCTCTAGAATCTAGATGCTAAAATTTCTTGTTAAAAAACCATTCATAAAAATATAACAAACATAAAAATATTAGGGCTAAGTGGTTTAAACAAAATAAAAAAGGACAATACTTTCATATTGTCCTTTTTTGCTATTGTTAGACTTGGGGAGAAACTAACAATTAAGTAGGTTGATTGATGTAAACATAATACAAAAATTTTAAGAAAACAAATAAAAAATGTTTTTCATCGTAGTAATGATGCCGTTTATCGATGTTTAACAAATTAACCTTTTGATTAACAATAATTTAACTTTTTGATAAATTTTAAAATTAAACTTTCATTACTTTGTAAGGTCTAATATTAAAATTATCAGGTGACAGACGAATCTAAATTATTAGAACAGCTTCAATCCAACCAGCATAAAGACAGTGCTTTTAAAGAACTCATCACTCTTTATAAAGAACGCTTGTATTGGCATATTCGTCATATAGTTAAATCTCATGACGACACAGACGATGTACTTCAAAACACTTTTATAAAAATCTATAAAAATATTCATAACTTTAAAGGAGATAGCAAACTTTTTTCTTGGATGTACAGAATTGCCACCAACGAGTCCTTGACCTTTATAAAACAAAGGGCTAAACAATTACAAATGTCCAACGAAGACATAAAACAATTGGCCATAGACAACCTAAAAGCTGATGTGTATTTTGAAGGAAACGACATACAATACAAATTGCAGCTCGCCATTGCCACCTTGCCGGAAAAACAGCAATTGGTTTTTAACATGAAATATTTTCAGGATATAAAATATAAAGACATGGCACAAATATTGGATACCAGTGAAGGCGCCTTGAAAGCATCTTACCACATTGCCATAAAAAAACTGGAAGACTATTTAACTAACAATTAAACTTTTACAACAAAAAACAGTCTAACTGTTAAAATGAAAAAGAAAAAGATACATACCATTAAAAAAACAGGGTTTAAAACCCCTCCAGATTATTTTACAAATTTGGAAGATACCCTGTGGTCTCAAATTCAACTGGACGAAAAAATAAACAAAACAAGTTTTAAAACTCCTGTAAATTATTTTGAAACCCTTGAAGACAAAATTATCAGTCAAGTTTCAGAAAAACAAGAAAGCAAAGTCATCACGTTGTTCTCAAAAAGAAACATGATAACCATAAGCAGTATAGCTGCAGCTGTAATATTGCTTTTTAATTTGAACCTCTTTAACAAGAACCTTAGTTTTGAAACTATAGAAACCGAAGTTTTAGAAAATTATGTGTCCAATCAAGAGTTTGAAAACATGGATTTGGAAACTGAAATTATAGAAGATATAGATATTTCCTCTTTTATTTTAGAAGAATCCATTAGCGATGCATCTTTAGAAAATTATTTATACAACACATCAGATTTAGATGATTTTATTTCTGAATAACAACATATTGGATATGAAAAAATCAATTCTTTTAATAGTCTTTGTTAGTTTGGCCATAAACCTGCATGCCCAGGACAAACACGAAAAAATAAAAGCCCTTAAAACTGCTTACATAACAGAACAATTGAATTTAACCAAAGCCGAAGCCGAAAAATTTTGGCCTATTTACAATAATTTTGAAGAAGAGAAAAGAGCCCTTAAAAAAGAGGCACATGAAAGCAGAAAAAAAGTGGATATAGAAAGCTTGACCGAAGCGCAAGCAAAAGACATGTTGGAAGGCATGAAGGCTTTAAACAATAGAAGAAACGAGATATACAACAGTTTGATTATTGATTTACAAAAAGTTATTTCTGCAAAAAAAATTGTTCAGTTAAAAAAAGCTGAAGACGATTTCAACAAAAAAATGTTTGAGGAATATAGAAAACGACATCATTCTGACAGGAAGGAAGGACATTAAACAAAAAAGAAGCCAATGGCTTCTTTTTTTATTTAAACATTAATTTACTTATGCGATTTTGGCCAGCAGCATAGGCCACACTATCGTTTAAAAACCGAAGCGTGTAAAACCCTTCCTTACTTATGCTTTTCCATGAATCACCTCCATCCTTACTGTAATCTATGCCCTTAAAGCCTACAGTCACCAATTCTTTTCCGTTTCCATTTGGAACATACTGTACGCAACTTCTATAACCTGGTTCTTTTCCAGAAGCTATAAGCGTCCAGGTGTTTCCTCCATCTTTGGTGATAATTTTATTGGATGTATTGCTCTCCGGATTGGTATAATCTCCACCAATGGCAAATCCATTATTGTTGTCATAAAAAGCCATGGAATAAATGCCCTCAGTTTCTTTGGTATTAATAACAGGTGTTTGTACAACGCTCCAAGACTCACCTTTGTCTTCAGAAAAATAAACCCTTCCAGCTGTTGTGGCAATCCAAGTATTATTGCCTTTAACTGCAATGTTGGTGTTGCTGGCTGCAAACGCACCTTCAGCTTCCTTAGCTTTTGGCAACACATCGCAAGAAAGCTTATGCCATGTGTTCCCTCCATCCCTTGTAATTATGATGCTTAAACAATCCTCTGTAGTATCTCCAATGGCAATACCTTCCTGATCGTTCCAAAAAATCATAGAATCATAAAAAACCTTTGGATGCTCTTCAAAATAAACCAATTCCATAGTCCCTTGATCTCCAGTTTTAAACAACATGGCTGGATTTCCCACACTTAACATAAAAAAATCAGAAGTGGTATGCGCAACAGATCTAAATTCCAGTTGTAAAGTATCATAAACCTGCTTTGAAATTTGCCAACTTTCTTTCTTTGGATCATAAAGTCCATAGGCACCATTATTGGCTGCAAATGTCAAACTGCCATCATTTAAAATGTCTATGGCTCGAATACTTAGCAAAGAATCCTCCAATATGGTTTCTATTTCTACAGTATTAAAATCCCTTGGGATAAAAGTCGCTTCATCTTTACAGGAAACCATAGAACCACAAATCAAAACCAAACAAATAATGCTCCTCATCTTAAAAATTTTTCAGGAAAGATAAGCCTATTCATCTAAATAATAAAAACATTCGAAAATTCATCTCTTTTAACGTAACTTTGCAAGCTTATAAAATTGAAATGAGATTACACAGAAATTTATGCTTTGCCGTTATTGATGGATTGACCCTAATCTTCAATGAAGACAAATATGCAGATAAAGTTATACAACAACTATTAAAACGTGACAAACGTTGGGGAGCAAGAGATCGCGCTTTTGTAGCCGAAACCACTTACGACATAGTAAGATGGAAACGCTTATACGCTGAAATTGCTGAAGTGAAGGAACCATTCGACAGAGACAACCTGTGGCGTATTTTTGCAGTTTGGGCCACCTTAAGAGGCATTAAACTTCCTGATTGGAAATATTTTGAAAACACGCCAACCCGTAAAATAAAAGGACGTTTCGACGAACTCTCCAAAATTAGAAAATACAAGGAGTCCATTCCAGATTGGTTAGATGAACTTGGCGAAAAAGAGCTAGGCAAAGCCGTTTGGACCAAAGAAATTGCAGCTTTAAACGAACAAGCTGACGTTATTTTAAGAGTCAATACCCTTAAAACAACCAAAGAAAAACTACAATCCGAATTATTTGATTTAGATATTGAAACCGAATTTATTAAAGACTATCCCCATGCACTAAAACTTAAGGAACGTGCCAATGTCTTTACTACAGAAGCTTTCCAAAATGGCCTTTTTGAAGTCCAGGATGCTTCCTCACAATTAGTGGCCGAATTCCTGAATGTGCAACCAGGTATGCGCGTGGTAGATGCTTGTGCAGGAGCTGGTGGCAAAGCATTGCACTTGGCGTCACTTATGGAAAACAAAGGGCAAATTATAGCCATGGACATCTACGATAACAAATTAAAGGAATTAAAACGTAGAGCCAAACGCAATGGAGCTCACAACATAGAACCAAGACATATAGATTCCACTAAAGTTATAAAAAAACTATACGATAAAGCAGATCGCGTACTTATAGATGCACCTTGCTCCGGACTTGGTATTTTACGCAGAAATCCAGATGCCAAATGGAAACTGCAACCAGAGTTTCTGGAAAACATAAAAAAAACACAACAAGAAATATTACAACAATACTCCAGAATGGTAAAACCTGCAGGACAAATGGTTTATGCTACTTGTTCTATCCTTCCTTCAGAAAACAAAAAGCAAGTGGAGACTTTTTTAACATCTGAAATGGGAAAAGATTTTACCTTTGTAAAAGACAAAAGCATCTTGTCCCACAAAACGGGTTATGATGGATTTTACATGGCCTTATTAGAAAAGAAAAAATAATACGAATGAAACATTTTTACACCTTACTATTATTACTGGTTTCAGTAACTACTTTCGCTCAAATCCCAGCTGGTTATTATAGCACTGCAACAGGAAGCGGTTACACCTTAAAAACACAATTAAAAAATATAATCACCAATGGCCATAGTCCTAAAACCTACGATCAATTATTTGATTTGGCAACAGGTTACAGAGCAACAGATGTCGATGATTTTTATGAAAACGATGGATCTGTAATGGATATGTACTCCGAGAATCCAACCTCAACAGATCCTTATAATTACAGCTATTATGCCAACCCAAGTGACAAGTGTGGAAACTACAACAGCGAAATGGATTGCTATAACGGCGAACATTTAATGCCTCAAAGTGTCTATGGAAGTGCCATGCCAATGGTTGGAGACATACATCAAGTAATCCCAACCGATGGTTATGTAAACAATGGACGAGGCAGTTTGGCTTTTGGTGAAACAAATTCAGCCACTACAACCTATATGAATGGTTCTAAAAGAGGCCCTAGCAGTATCTCTGGCTATTCGGGAACTGTTTTTGAACCTATAGACGAATTTAAAGGAGATATTGCAAGATGCCTGTTGTATTTTGCTGTAAGATATGAAGACCAAGTGGATTCATGGAGCCACCCTATGTTAAATGGCACTAACGATCAAGTTTATGAGGATTGGTTTATTGCCTTACTTTTGGATTGGCACAATAATGATGCCGTTAACCAAAGGGAATTGAACAGAAACAACGCAGCATACATTCATCAAGGAAACAGAAACCCTTTTATAGACAATCCTAGTTATGCCAATATGATCTGGAACCCAACTCCAGATACCGAAGCACCTACAGATCCAATAAACTTGGTAGCTTTTAATCCTCAACCTCATTCGATAGAACTTTCTTGGACTGCCTCAACAGACAATATTGGAGTTATTGCTTACGATATTTATATTGATGATGTTTATACTAATTTTACAACAAATCAAACATCAATTACAGTTTTAAATTTAGGAGTAAATACAACTTATTGTTTTAAAGTAAAAGCTAGAGATGCTGCTGGGAATGAGTCTGGATTTAGCAATGAAGCCTGCGAAACAACTCAAGAAGAAAATGGCTCAGGTCTATACTGTATAAATGAAACTTTTAACGATATCCCAGCAAATTCAAGTTCATATTCAGATAGAACGTGGACTGGAGATCAAGGATATACTTGGAATGCTACGGATGCTCGTACAGACCAAACTCTAAACGGAAGAGCTATTACTATTCGTAATGGTATGCTAAACACTAATCCTGATTTTGAATTTATTGAAAGTGTAACCATAACGACACAAAGAGTTTTTGGAGGAGATTCTGGAACTTTTGATTTGGTTATAAACGGAAATATTATTGCAACAATCCCTTATAGTGACACAGCTCAAACTACTACAATTCCTTGCAATATTTCTCAAGTAACATCATTTGTTATCAATAACAATACTAATCCTTCAAATCGTGTAATGTTCGATGATTTGAAATGGACTTGTGGGCTTTTAAGCAATGAAGAATTCAGTCAAGAGACTTTCAACATCTATCCAAACCCTGTTTCAAATCAATTAAATATTCAATTGAATAGTACAGAAAAAACTCAAATAGAAATTTATAACATTCTAGGGAAAAGAGTGCTAACTAAAACAATACATCAGTCTCAAAGCATTCAGCTTGACAATTTAAATTCAGGTGTATATATTTTAAAACTCACACAAGGAAATACAACCATAAGCAAGAAGCTTATTAAAAAATAAATACAAAAGCGACTATAACCAGTCGCTTTTTTTTTGGTTAATAACCACGTGAATAACTCAAAATTTTCAAGAATGTAAATAGCAATTATTACGCTGAAAAAAAGTAAATTTGCACTTTAAAAGAAAACAACCTGTCTGCCAAATAAGCAGGCACAACCTAACTCATACATAATGATTCATTTCTTCGGAAACCAAAACAGCAAAGTTTTTGCTGTTCAAGCAACAAAAGAATTATCAACTGAAACCATCTCTAAATTGGTATGGTTATTTGGCAACCAGCCAAAAATAGAACAAGCATCTCTCGATGCTTTTTTTGTTGGTCCTCGTGCTGCCATGATCACACCTTGGAGTACCAATGCTGTTGAAATCACCCAAAATATGGGAATAGCAGGCATTACAAGAATTGAAGAATTTCAAGCTGTAAATGCAGACTTCAAAGATTTTGACCCAATGATTTCAGAGAAATATCAAGGCTTGAATCAAGAAACGTTTACCATTAACATTCAGCCTGAGCCTATTCTGGAAATTGAAGATATTGCAGCCTATAACCAACAAGAAGGTTTGGCCTTAAGTGATGAGGAAATAGACTACTTAAATGGTGTTTCAAAAAAAATTGGGAGACCCTTAACAGATTCTGAAGTCTTTGGGTTCTCTCAAGTGAATTCTGAACACTGTCGCCATAAAATCTTTAATGGCACTTTTGTAATAGATGGTAAAGAAAAACCTACCTCTCTTTTCAAACTAATAAAAGAAACCTCAAAACAACATCCAAACGATATTGTTTCAGCCTATAAAGACAACGTAGCCTTTATTAAAGGGCCAAAGGTGGAGCAATTTGCTCCTAAAACAGCAGATAAACCAGACTATTACCAAGTGAAAGAATTTGATTCTGTCATTTCCCTAAAAGCTGAAACCCATAATTTCCCTACAACTGTTGAGCCATTTAATGGTGCTGCAACAGGTTCTGGTGGTGAAATTCGCGATAGATTGGCTGGAGGAAAAGGCTCGTTGCCACTTGCTGGAACTGCTGTGTATATGACAGCGTATTCCAGACTGGAAGAAACCCGCCCTTGGGAACAAAACATGCAAGCACGACCTTGGTTGTACCAAACACCAATGGATATTTTAATAAAAGCAAGCAATGGTGCTTCAGATTTTGGAAACAAATTTGGTCAACCTTTAATTTGTGGCTCTGTGTTAACTTTTGAGCATGACGAAAACAGCGATGCCGTTCAGAGTGCCAACGAAGAATATAAACTACGAAAACTTGGTTACGATAAAGTGATCATGCAAGCAGGTGGTATTGGATATGGTAAAGCAGACCAAGCTTTAAAAGACACACCTAAAGAAGGTGACAAAATCGTGATTCTAGGTGGTGAAAATTACCGAATTGGAATGGGTGGAGCTGCTGTATCTTCAGCAGATACAGGAGAATTTGCTTCTGGTATTGAACTGAATGCTGTGCAACGTTCCAATCCAGAAATGCAAAAGCGCGCTGCCAATGCCATTCGTGGCATGGTGGAAAGCGATGAAAATCATATTGTGTCCATTCACGACCATGGAGCTGGTGGACATTTAAATTGTCTTTCAGAATTGGTTGAAGACACTGGTGGGAAAATCGATTTGGATAAGTTACCTGTTGGCGACCCAACTCTTTCGGCTAAAGAAATAATTGGAAACGAATCTCAAGAACGCATGGGATTGGTCATAGCCGAAAAACATTTAGAAACACTAAACCGAATTGCAGAACGTGAACGTTCACCTATGTACACTGTTGGTGATGTGACAGGAAACCATCGGTTTACGTTTGAGTCTAAAACCAAAGGCGATAAACCTATGGATTTGGCACTTGAAGATATGTTTGGTAGTTCTCCAAAAACCATCATGACAGACAAAACGGTTCATAGAATATATAAAGACCTGAGCTATAATTCCAAAAATATTCTGGACTACCTGGATCAAGTATTGCAGCTGGAAGCTGTTGCCTGTAAAGATTGGTTAACCAATAAAGTAGACCGTTGCGTTGGTGGTAAAGTAGCCAAACAGCAATGTGCAGGCCCTTTACAACTTCCTTTAAACAATTGTGGTGTGATGGCCTTAGATTACAAAGGGAAAGAAGGCATTGCAACCTCTGTTGGCCATGCACCTATATCTGGTTTGATTTCACCCAAAGCCGGAAGTAGAAATGCCATTGCTGAAGCCTTAACAAATGTGGTTTGGGCTCCTTTAAAAGACGGATTGAAAAGTGTATCGTTGTCTGCCAATTGGATGTGGCCTTGTAAAAATGAAGGTGAAGATGCGCGTTTATACGAAGCTGTAGAAGCTGTATCACAATTTGCTATCGAGTTGGGCATAAACGTTCCTACTGGAAAGGATTCGCTTTCCATGAAACAAAAATATCCTAATGAAGAGGTTATTTCCCCAGGGACAGTCATTATTTCTGCTGCTGCAAATTGCAACGATATCCATAAGGTAGTTGAACCTGTGTTCCAAAAAACCGAAACCTCTGGAACTGGCACTATTTATTATATCAATCTATCTCAAGACCAATTTAAATTGGGAGGTAGTTCGTTTGCGCAAGTGCTCAATAAAATTGGAAATGACACTCCATCCATAAAAGATGCGCAACAATTTAAAAACACATTCAATACCATACAACAGTTAATAAAAGAGGATAAAATTGTTGCTGGACATGATGTGGCTTCTGGTGGTTTAATTACAACCTTACTGGAAATGTGTTTTGCCGATGTGAATCTGGGAGCCGAATTAGACCTGACGGAATTAGCAGAAAAAGACTCTGTAAAACTTTTATTTGCTGAAAATTCTGGAATTGTCTTCCAAGCTACAGATAATTCGGTGGAGCAGGTATTAACAAATGCCAATATTGAATTCTTTAACATAGGAAAAGTCACAAATTCTGATGTTTTAAGCATCATTAACCACCAAGAGGTGTTTACACTTACTGTCTCTAGATTACGTGACGTTTGGTACAAAACCTCCTTCCTACTGGACCAAAAACAAACAGCAAACAACTTGGCTCAAGACCGATTTGACAACTATAAAAAACAGCCTTTACAGTATAAATTCCCGAAGCATTTTACTGGAAAATTATCAGACGTCATTGCGAGTGAAACGAAGCAATCTGATTCAGAAAAGGAAATTGCCATGTCACGAGCTCCTCGCAAAGACAGGCCAAAAGCTGCTATTCTCCGTGAAAAAGGATCTAATTCAGAGCGCGAAATGGCCAATGCCATGTACTTAGCTGGTTTTGACGTGAAAGACGTGCACATGACCGATTTAATTTCTGGCCGTGAAACCTTGGAGGATATTCAGTTTATTGGCGCTGTTGGTGGTTTTTCAAATTCTGATGTTTTAGGTTCTGCCAAAGGTTGGGCAGGCGCTTTTATGTACAACGAAAAAGCCAATACTGCCCTCAAAAATTTCTTTAAAAGAGAAGACACACTATCGGTTGGGATTTGTAATGGCTGTCAATTATTTATGGAATTGGAAGTTATTAACCCAGAACATGATGTGCATGGAAAAATGACCTACAACGACTCACACAAACATGAAAGCGCATTTACTTCTGTGAAAATTCAAAAAAACAATTCAGTTATGCTGTCTACGTTAGAAGGAACCACTCTTGGGGTTTGGATTTCCCATGGCGAAGGAAAATTCAGTTTGCCAAAATCTGAAGATCAATATCACATAGTTGCCAAATATGGTTACGAAGAATATCCAGCCAATCCTAATGGTTCAGATTACAATACAGCCATGATGTGCGATAAAACGGGAAGGCATTTGGTAACCATGCCACACATAGAACGTTCAACGTTTCAATGGAATTGGGCAAATTATCCTGATAACAGAAAAGATGAAGTGTCCCCTTGGCTGGAAGCCTTTGTTAATGCTAGAAAATGGCTGGAAAACAAAAAATAGAATATTTAAATAATTATAAATCAAGGAGCTTTCATTTTTTAAGCTCCTTTTTTTATGGCAACAATTAAATATCACTTTTTTTTCATAATTTGCAAGTCTTCAAATTCCATAAACAGATGACTCAAATTACCAGACTTTTCGATTTTCCGTATCACCAATTAAAAACTTACAATTTAGAAAAAGCTTTTACTTCAAAAAGCAACGGAAATTGGGAGTCCATATCCTCAAAGGAATATGTAAATCAAGCAAACGCTATCAGTAGAGGCTTGTTACGTTTGGGAGTGAAGCCTAACGATAAAATTGCTGTTATTTCAACTACCAACAGAACCGAATGGAATGTCTTGGATATTGGTGTATTACAGGTTGGTGCTCAAAATGTACCTATTTACCCTACCATTTCCAAGGAGGACTACGAATACATTTTAAATCACTCAGAAGCAAGTTATTGTTTTGTTTCTGATGCTGAAATTTTAGAAAAACTTAACCCCATTAAAAGTCAAACAAAACTAAAAGCCATTTATACTTTTGATGAAGTTGCTGGAGAAAAAAACTGGAAAGAAGTTTTGGAATTAGGAAAGGACGACAGCAACCAAAAAGACGTTGAAACCAGGAAAAGTGCAGTAACAACCGATGATTTGGCAACCTTAATTTACACTTCCGGAACAACAGGTAGACCTAAAGGGGTCATGCTTACCCATAAAAATATCGTGTCCAACGTATTGGATAGTGAAAAACGTGTCCCTTTTGATTATGGACATTCAAAATCGTTGAGTTTTCTACCAGTCTGTCATGTATTTGAACGCATGATCCTGTATCTATATCAATATTGTGGTGTTGAAATATATTTTGCAGAATCCATAGAAAAAATGAGTGACAACCTAAAAGAAGTCCAACCTCATGTCATGACAGCTGTACCACGTTTATATGAAAAAGTGTACGATAAAATAATCGCTAAAGGAGCAGATCTTAGCGGCATTAAAAAAGCCTTGTTCTTTTGGGCTGTGGAATTGGGCCTTAAGTACGAACCTTATGGAGCCAATGGTTGGTGGTACGAAACACAACTTAAATTAGCTAGAAAACTCATTTTCAGCAAATGGAAAGAAGGTTTAGGTGGTCAGTTGGACCTTATGGTCTCTGGAAGCGCAGCATTACAACCTAGATTAACCAGGATTTTCGCAGCAGCCGAAATGCCAATTATGGAAGGTTACGGTTTAACCGAAACCTCACCTGTAATCTCTGTAAACGATCAAAGGGATGGTGGTTTTAGAATTGGAACTGTTGGTCGCATAATAGATAATGTAGACGTTAAAATTGCTGAAGATGGCGAAATTTTGGTAAAAGGACCTAATGTCATGAAAGGTTACTACAAAGAACCTGAAAAAACTGCCGAAGTTATGACAGGCGACTATTTCCATACTGGAGACATAGGTGAGATAGATAGTGATGGCTTCCTGAAAATAACAGACAGAAAAAAAGAAATGTTTAAAACCTCTGGCGGAAAATACGTAGCTCCTGCCCTATTGGAGAACCAGTTTAAACAATCCCGTTTTATTGAACAAATTATGGTGATTGGTGAAGGCGAAAAAATGCCTGCAGCATTAATCCAAGTCAATTACGAATTTATTGAAGAATGGGCAAAAAGACATCATATTACATTTAAATCCAAAGAAGATATAGCCTCTAACCAAAAACTAAGGGAAAGAATTCAAGAAGAAATAGATGAGGCCAATAAAAAGTTTGGTCATTGGGAACAAATCAAAAAATTTGAAATAACACCAAATGCTTGGACCATTGAAGATGGTCACTTAACACCTACCATGAAAATGAAACGAAAGGTTATTAAAGAAATTTACAAAGACCTCATCGAGAAAATATATCGCTCTTAAATCACAAACTCCTTTATTTGATAAAGGAGTTTTTTTTAACCCATTTCCTATTAAAATTTTTTAAATTTATTATGCATGCATAATAAATTTTACTTATCTTTGGATTTCATAAACACTAAATATGAAAGATAAAACCATTGATTATATTCTAAGAACCACATGGTTAGCTGTCCAAAAAATGTACAATGAAGAAGCTGCAAAATTTGATAGCACCATGGCCACTGGCTTTACTTTATTAAGTATAGACCCAGAAGGTGGAACCCCTTCAACATCCCTAGGTCCAAAAATGGGTATGGAGGCAACCAGTTTGTCCAGAATATTAAAAACTATGGAAACCAGAGGTTTAATTGAAAGAAAACCCAATCCTGAAGATGGTCGTGGTGTCTTGATTTACTTAACCGATTTTGGAAAAGAAAAAAGGGCCTACTCCAAAGACAGGGTGTTAAAATTCAACGAAGCCATCAAGAAAAATATTCCTTTGGAAAAATTAATGGCGTTTTATGAAGTAGCAGAAACCATAAACGATTTAATTTCAAATAAAAAAATATATACCAACGAGGTTAACAACATCAAGTATTAATAGATAAATCATTTAAAAATAAAATGAGTACAAGACGTATTAAAAAAATAGCCATTATAGGTTCCGGAATCATGGGAAGTGGTATTGCATGTCATTTTGCCAATATTGGTGTGGATGTGCTATTGCTGGACATTGTTCCTAGAGAACTTACCGATGCTGAAAAAGCTAAAGGTCTCACTTTAGAAGATAAAGCTGTAAGAAACAGGATTGTAAACGATTCCCTAACGGCTTCTTTAAAATCGAAGCCCTCTCCTATTTACCATCAATCTTTTGCAAACAGGATTACTACTGGGAATTTAGAAGACGATATTGCAAAGGTAAAAGATGTAGATTGGATCATGGAAGTGGTTGTAGAGCGTCTTGACATTAAAAAACAAGTTTTTGAAAAACTTGAAAAACATAGAACGCCTGGAACTTTAATTACGTCTAATACCTCTGGAATCCCTATTAAGTTTATGAGTGAAGGACGAAGCGACGATTTCCAGAAACATTTTTGTGGCACACACTTTTTCAATCCAGCGCGTTACTTAAAGTTATTCGAAATCATTCCTGGTCCCAAAACATCTCAAGAAGTTTTGGATTTCTTAAATGAATATGGTGAAAAATTCCTGGGCAAAACCTCTGTGGTTGCCAAAGATACACCTGCTTTTATTGGAAATAGAATTGGGATTTTTGGAATTCAAAGTTTGTTCCATCAAGTCAAGGAAATGGACTTAACCGTTGAAGAAGTCGATAAATTGACTGGTCCAGTGATTGGTCGTCCAAAATCGGCAACCTTTAGAACGGTTGATGTGGTTGGTTTGGATACTTTGGTTCATGTGGCAAACGGCATTTATGAAAATTGTCCTAATGACGAAGCTCATGAGCTGTTTAAACTGCCTGATTTCATCAATACCATGATGGAAAACAAATGGCTGGGAAGCAAATCTGGCCAAGGATTTTATAAAAAAGAAGGAAAGGAAATAAAGACTTTAGATTTAAACACCCTTCAATATAGAGATAAAAAATCGGCAAAATTTGCCACCTTGGAATTAACCAAAACCGTTGATAAAGTCATTGACCGTTTTCCAATTCTAGTTTCTGGAAAAGATAAAGCTGGAGAATTCTACAGAAAGAATTTTGCTGCCATGTTTGCTTATGTATCCAATAGAATCCCAGAAATTTCAGATGAATTATATAAAATAGACGACGCGATGAAAGCTGGATTTGGTTGGGAACATGGTCCTTTCCAAATTTGGGATGCCATTGGTGTGGAAAAAGGCATCGAACTCATGAAGGCCGAAGGTCTGGAGCCTAATGCCTGGGTAAAAAATATGCTCGCAACAGGCAACAAAAGCTTCTATACAGTTAAAGATGGAGCAACCTATTTTTATAACATTCCAACCAAGTCTCAAGAAAAAATTCCTGGTCAAGATGCCTTCATTATTTTGGATAACATTAGAAAATCAAACGAGGTCTTTAAAAACTCGGAAGTCGTTATCGAAGATTTGGGAGATGGTATTTTAAACTGTGAATTCCAGAGTAAAATGAACACCATTGGTGGTGATGTACTCGCTGGATTGAATAAAGCAGTGGATTTAGCTGAAAAGGATTTCCAAGGCTTGGTCATTGGTAATCAAGCTGCAAATTTCTCTGTTGGAGCCAACATTGGAATGATTTTCATGATGGCTGCCGAACAAGAATACGACGAGCTTAACATGGCCATCAAATACTTCCAAGATACCATGATGCGTATGCGTTATTCAGCAATTCCAACCGTTGCTGCTCCTCATGGCATGTCTCTTGGAGGAGGCTGCGAACTTTCCATGCATGCAGATAAAGTGGTTGCAGCTGCCGAAACTTACATCGGACTTGTAGAATTTGGTGTTGGTGTGATTCCTGGAGGTGGAGGTTCTAAGGAAATGGCTTTAAGAGCTTCTGATACCTTTAAAAAAGGAGATGTAAAATTAAATGTGTTGCAGGAGTATTTCTTAACCATCGGAATGGCTAAAGTAGCCACTTCGGCATACGAAGCTTTCGATTTAGGCATTCTTCAAAAAGGAAAAGATGTGGTAGTCGTTAATAAAGACAGACAAATTGCAACTGCCAAAGCTTATGCAAAATTAATGGCAGAAGCTGGTTATACGCAACCTGTAAAACGTACAGACGTTAAAGTACTTGGTAAGCAAGCCTTAGGAATGTTTTTAGTAGGAACAGATTCTATGGAAGACAGTAATTACATAAGTGAGCACGACCAAAAAATAGCTAATAAATTAGCTTACGTGATGGCTGGAGGCGATTTATCGGAACCAACCTTGGTAAGTGAACAATATTTATTGGATCTGGAACGAGAAGCATTCTTATCACTTTGTACTGAAAGAAAAACTTTAGAACGCATTCAGCACATGTTGAAAACTGGAAAACCACTGCGTAACTAGTTGTAAAAGTACTAAGTATTTGGTACAAAGAATTAAGTACTGAGTACAAAGACAAGGAATTAAAAAAATATAATTTAAATGAATTTTTTAAGTCTTAATACTTAATACGAACTTCTTAATACTGGAAATCATGCACAGATTTGAAGAATTGAAAATATGGCAAAAAGCAATGAATATTACAGAAAATTGTTATAGAACTACTAAAAATTTTCCTGTAGAAGAAAAATACGGGTTGACATCTCAATTAAGAAGAAGTGCAGTTTCTATTCCTTCAAATATTGCTGAAGGTGCTGGACGAAATACTAATGGGGAATTCATGCAGTTTTTAGGAATTGCCAACGGTTCTTCATATGAATTATTAACACAACTTTATTTATCCAAACGATTAAATTTAATTACAGAAGAAAAAGTAAGACCAATAATCAGTGAAATTCTAGAGGTTACCAAAATGAACTATTCTCTTCAACAATCACTTAAACAGTCTTAATACTTGATACTAAAATCTTAATACTATTATGAGCAAACAAGCTTACATTGTAAAAGCATACAGAACAGCCGTAGGTAAAGCACCAAAAGGCGTGTTCCGTTTTAAAAGAACAGATGAGTTGGCAGCAGAAACCATCAAGCACATGATGAAAGAATTGCCAAATTTAGACAAGAAGCGCATCGACGACGTGATTGTTGGAAACGCCATGCCAGAAGGTTCACAAGGATTGAACATGGCACGCTTTATTTCGCTAATTGGCTTAGAAAGCGTGGATGTTCCTGGTGTTACCGTTAACCGTTTTTGTGCATCTGGTATTGAAACAATAGCTATGGCTTCGGCTAAAATTCAAGCTGGAATGGCAGATTGCATCATTGCTGGTGGCGCAGAAAGCATGAGTGCCGTACCAATGACAGGCTTTAAGCCAGAACTGAATTACGATACCGTAAAAGCAGGTCACGAAGATTATTATTGGGGCATGGGAAATACAGCAGAAGCAGTTGCAAAACAATTCAAGGTCTCTCGTGAAGACCAGGATGAATTTGCATACCACTCACATATGAAAGCATTAAAAGCTCAAGCTGAAAATCGTTTTCAAGATCAAATCGTACCTATAGAAGTAGAACAAACTTATATAGACGAAAACGGGAAAAAAGCTACCAAATCTTATACAGTAACCAAAGACGAAGGACCAAGAAAAGGAACCAATCTTGAAGCTTTGGCAAAATTACGTCCTGTATTTGCTGCCAATGGTAGCGTGACTGCAGGAAACTCCTCTCAAATGAGTGATGGTGCAGCTTTTGTTATGATTATGAGCGAAGAGATGGTTAAGGAATTGGGATTGGAACCTATAGCAAGATTGGTAAATTATGCTGCTGCTGGTGTTGAGCCTCGCATCATGGGAATTGGTCCAGTTAAAGCCATTCCAAAAGCATTGAAATTGGCTGGTTTAAAACAAGACGACTTAGCACTAATAGAATTAAACGAAGCCTTTGCTTCACAATCCATAGCGGTAATTCGCGAATTAAATTTAAACCCTGACATCATTAATGTAAATGGTGGAGCGATAGCACTTGGTCATCCTCTAGGATGTACAGGAGCCAAGCTTTCAGTACAGTTATTTGACGAGATGAGAAAGCGTAATATGACTGGTAAATATGGTGCTGTAACCATGTGTGTAGGAACAGGACAAGGTGCTTGTGGGATATTTGAGTTTCTTTCCTGAGTAGAAAATAGAATATAGAAAAAAGAAAAAAGACTGATGTGTGCTAAGAATAGACATAATTATAAGAATCTTAAAATTTGGAAACTTGGATTAGAAATTACTAACGATATATCAGACTTATTACTAAATTTTCCGAAGCATGAAAGATTTGATCTTAGTTCACAAATAAGCAGATGTACTATATCAATGCCTAGTAATATTGCCGAAGGATCTGCAAGAACAGATAAATCTTTCAGTCATTTCCTAGATATTGCTTTAGGCTCTTCTTTCGAATTAGGCACACAACTATTAGTAGCAAAACACAGAAATTATATAAATAACGAAACATTAAAAATACTTGAAGAAAAAATAGAAGAATTCCAACGAATGACAATGGGATTCCAAAATGGGCTAAATTGAGTCTATTCTCTATTATCTATCTTCTTTAATCTAAAATTACAATATGGAAACAAAAGATAAAGAATTATTAAGAGGTGGTCAATTCTTGGTGAAAGAAACAAAATGTGAAGACGTTTTTACTCCTGAAGATTTTTCAGAAGAACAAAAAATGATGAAAGAAGCCGTTATGGAATTCAATGAACGCGAGATCATTGCCCATAAGGCAAGATTTGAAGCTAAAGACTTTGCATTTACAGAAGAAGTGATGCGTAAAGCTGGAGAACTTGGCTTTTTAGGTGTTGCTGTTCCAGAAGCATATGGAGGTCTGGACATGGGATTTGTGTCAACCTTATTGGTTTGCGATTACATATCCAGTGGAACTGGCTCCTTTAGTACTGCTTTTGGTGCGCATACAGGAATTGGAACCATGCCAATTACGCTTTATGGAACCGAAGAACAAAAACAAAAATATGTGCCAAAATTAGCCACAGGCGAATGGTTTGGAGCTTATTGCTTAACAGAACCTGGAGCTGGTAGTGATGCCAATTCTGGAAAGACAACGGCTACCTTATCAGAAGATGGTAAATCATACAAAATCAACGGACAAAAAATGTGGATTTCGAACGCAGGATTTTGCCGTTTAATGATTGTGTTTGCAAGAATTGAAAACGATAAAAACATTACTGGATTTATTGTGGAATATAATAAAGACAATCCTAATGGAATCACTTTGGGCGAAGAAGAACACAAACTGGGTATTCGTGCCTCTTCAACACGTCAGGTATTCTTTAACGATACCGTTGTTCCAGTTGAAAACATGTTAGCTGGTCGTGGTGAAGGATTTAAAATTGCCATGAACGCCCTTAACGTAGGACGTATAAAATTAGCTGGTGCTTGTTTGGATTCTCAACGTCGTATTTTAACAACCGCTGTTCAATACGCAAACGAGCGTAAACAATTTAATACACCTATTGCAGATTTTGGGGCAATAAAATACAAGTTGGCCGAAATGGCTGCAAGTGCTTATGCAGGAGAATCCGCAACATACAGAGCTGCAAAAAATATTGAAGATAGAATTGCTTTAAGGGTAGCCGCTGGAAATTCGCACCAAGAAGCAGAACTTAAAGGTGTTGAAGAATATGCCATAGAATGCTCCATTTTAAAAGTAGCTGTTTCTGAAGATGTACAAAATTGTGCAGACGAAGGCATCCAAATATTTGGTGGTATGGGATTCTCTGAAGAAACGCCTATGGAAGCTGCCTGGAGAGATGCCAGAATCGCTAGAATTTATGAAGGTACCAATGAAATAAACAGAATGCTATCAGTAGGTATGCTTGTTAAAAAAGCCATGAAAGGCCATGTGGATTTATTGGGTCCTGCAACAAAAGTTCAGGAAGAATTAATGGGAATCCCATCTTTTGAAACACCTGATTATTCTGAGTTGTTTTCTGAAGAAAAAGAGATGATTGCCAAGCTTAAAAAAGTATTCTTAATGGTTGCTGGAGCTGCAGTTCAAAAATTTGGCCCAGATTTAGAAGAACATCAACAATTATTGATAGCTGCTTCTGATATCTTGATTGAAATCTATATGGCTGAATCTGCCATATTAAGAACAGAGAAAAATGCGAAACGTTTTGGTGAAGATGCACAAGCTGTACAAATTGCCATGGCTAAATTATACTTATACAATGCTGTCTCTATTGTTGAAAAAAACGGAAAAGAAAGTATTATTTCTTTTGCTGAAGGAGACGAGCAACGCATGTTGCTTATGGGATTAAAACGTTTTGTGAAATACACTAATTATCCAGATATCGTTGATTTAAGAATTGCTATTGCAGAAAAAGTAAAAGCTGAAAATAAATATTGCTTTTAAATTAAGTTTGGTTAGAAGGAAAAAAGTCGTTTCAATTTGAAACGGCTTTTTTTATTTTCATTAATTTAGTGCAAAATTATCCACATGAAGAATACATTCCTAAGTTTTGTATGCATATTCTTGGTTTCTATTACAAACCAAGCTCAAGAACTCCTTTCAGAAAAAAACAGTTTTACCCATCAAGACACCTTACGTGGTTCCATAACCCCAGAACGTGCATGGTGGGATTTAACCTATTACCATTTAGATGTAAAAATAGCTCCAGAAACCAAATCCATTTCTGGTAAAAACACCATTCAATACACTGTTTTGGAACCTTACAAGGTCATGCAAATAGATTTGCAAGCACCTCTAAAAATTACCAAAGTGGTCCAAAATAGTAAAGAATTGGACGTGAAACATAATGGGAATGCGCATTTTATAAGCTTAATAGACCAGCAACAAAAAGGAAGCATACAATCTTTAGACGTATATTACGAAGGCAAACCAAGAGAAGCCAAAAAAGCGCCTTGGGATGGAGGTTTTACTTGGGAAGAAGACAAAAATGGCTTTCCATTTATAGCCACTTCCTGTCAAGGTCTGGGAGCCAGTGTTTGGTGGCCCAACAAAGACCATATGTACGACGAGGTTGACAGCATGTTGATTAGTGTTAACGTTCCTAAAAACCTAACAAATATTTCCAACGGCAGATTAAGAAACATTGAAAAACATAGCGATAATACAGTAACCTCCCATTGGTTTGTTAGCAATCCCATAAACAACTATGGTGTAAATGTAAACATTGGGGATTACGAGCATTTTTCTGAAATATATGAAGGTGAAAAGGGTCCTTTAACCATGGATTATTATGTTTTAAGGGATAATTTGGTAAGGGCTAAGAATCATTTTAAAGATGCACCCAAAATGATGAAAGCTTTTGAACATTGGTTTGGTCCCTACCCTTTCTACGAAGATGGCTTTAAACTTGTTGAAGTTCCATATTTAGGGATGGAGCACCAAAGTTCCGTGACTTATGGCAATCAATACAAAAAAGGATATTTGGGCAACGATGTTTCAGGCTCTGGTTGGGGATTGAAATTCGATTTTATCATCATTCACGAGTCTGGTCACGAATGGTTTGCCAATAACATTACCTATAAGGACATTGCTGATATGTGGATCCATGAGAGTTTTACATCGTATTCCGAAAATTTATATGTGGATTATTATTATGGGAAAGAAGCCTCTTCCGAATATGTTATAGGAGTTAGAAAAAACATAAAGAACGACAAACCCATCATTGGGCCATATAATGTTAACAAAGAAGGCTCTGGAGACATGTATTACAAAGGTGCCAACATGTTGCATACTTTGAGACAGCTTATTGAAGACGATGAAAAATGGCGAGACATATTACGTGGTTTAAACAAAACCTTTTACCATCAAACAGTCACCACCCAACAAATAGAGAATTATATTAGCGAACAAAGTGGCATTGATTTAACTGCTTTTTTTAATCAGTACTTGAGGGACACTCGCATTCCAACCTTGGAATACTCCATTGATAACAACCAGTTAAGATACCGTTGGATCAATATAGTAGAGGATTTTGACATGCCAATTCAAGTGACATTGGACAATAACAAGCAATGGATATACCCAACTGCTGAATGGAAAACCATGCCTATTGAAGATCACACTATGGAAGTGGATTTAGATTTTTATGTAGAAGTGAAAAAAGTGGAAAATTAAGATTATTCCACACGCTTTAAACCTTCTATATCTTCAATTTTTATTTGCTTTCCTGTAGTGGATATCAAACCTTCTTTTTTAAATTGAGATAAAACCCTTATGGCAGATTCTGTTGCAGTTCCAACCACACTGGCATAATCTTCACGGGAAAGGACCACGTTTAATATGCCATCTTTATTAACGCCAAAACTGTTGTGTATATATAAAAGTGCTTCGGCTAAACGTTGCTTAACAGATTTTTGAGCCATGTTTACAATAACATTGTCCGATTCTTTTAAATCGTGTGCCATTTGTTTTAGCATGTCCATGGAAAAATCGGAATTGTTTTTAAGATTGCTGAATATTTCGGCTTTTGGGATAAAGCACACTTCCATGTTGTTTAAAGCTACAGCACTTAAATTTACAGACTCATCACTAATTAAGGACCGTTGCCCAAGCAAATCACCTTTTACAACTAACTTTACAATTTGGTCTTTTCCGTTGGCACTTAACTTGGTTAGTTTGCAAATTCCATCCTTAACACAGTAAACCCCTTTTAAGGTTTCGCCTTCTTCAAAAATAACTTCCCCTTTTTTGATAAACCTGGATGTCTTGCATCCAGATATGTTCATCAACTCCTCTTTTGATAACGACTTTAAAGAATTAAACTCCCTTACAATACACTGTTCACACTTACTCATACCTATTTTCTAAAGTTTTGTAAAATTAATCAAAACATGACAAATATCATATCTAAATTCTTACTATCTTTTAACCTTTGTATTGGGTTTAAAAGAGCAAATTATTTATGGAGCATCAGTCATGTTTCCACTGTGGTGATTCTTGTGGCAATCATGCCATTACATTTCAGGAAAAATCTTTCTGTTGTAATGGTTGTAAGACCGTATATGAAATTTTCTCAGAAAACGATTTAACTTGTTATTACGATTTACAGAGTGCTCCTGGAGCCATTCCTAAAGAAATTCAAGGAAAATACGATTTTCTGGAACAGCAAAACATTATAGACAAGTTGTTGGAGTTTAATGATGGCAACACGCAAATTGTTACCTTGTACATTCCTCATATTCATTGCAGTTCCTGTATATGGATCCTGGAAAACCTCAACAAACTAAATCCTGGCATCTCTTCCTCTCAAGTAAATTTTGGAAAGAAAAATGTTCGTATTACCTATAATCCCAATCTATGTTCCTTAAAAGAGGTTGTTATCTTGGTAAGTTCCATTGGATATGAGCCCTATATAAGCTTGGAGGATTTTAAAACCGGAAAAAGCAATGTAAACAGATCTTTAATCTACAAATTGGGAGTGGCTGGCTTTGCTTTTGGGAATGTGATGTTTTTATCGTTTCCAGAATATTTTGAAGTTGGCGAATACTGGCTGGAACAATACAAGCATTTGTTTCGTTGGCTCATGTTTGCCTTTTCTGTTCCGGTTATTTTTTATTCGGCACAAGACTATTTTATATCGGCCTATAAAGGCCTTCGTTCTAAAATTTTAAATATAGATGTCCCAATTGCACTTGGAGCAGCTGTTCTGTTTTTAAGAAGCACCATTGAAATTATTTTCGATTATGGTTCCGGTTTTTTTGACAGTTTAACAGGGTTGATATTTTTCTTGCTCCTAGGGAAGTTTTTTCAACAAAAAACCTATGCCTTCTTATCTTTTGAACGCGATTACAAATCGTATTTCCCTATTGCTGTAACCAAAATCTCTAAAGATGGCAAAGAAATCCCTATTCAGGTTTACGATATTAAAAAAGGCGACAGGTTACTGATAAGGAATGAAGAATTGATTCCTGTAGATGGTATTCTAATTAGTGGTAAGGCTTCCATAGATTACAGTTTTGTTACAGGTGAATCGGAAACCGTTTCCAAAAAGTCTGGAGATAAACTGTTTGCTGGAGGCAAACAAACCTCTGGAGTTATAGAAATGGACGTGTTAAAAACAGTGGAACAAAGTTATTTAACGCAGCTTTGGAGCAACGATGTGTTCAGCAAAGATAAAGAAGATGGTTTTACAACCCTTACCAATGCCATAAGCAAAAAGTTTACTTTTGCCGTATTAAGCATTGCTTTTATAGCCACTGCGTATTGGTTGTATGTAGACCCCTCTAAAGCCATAAACGTTTTTACTGCTGTTTTAATTATTGCTTGTCCTTGTGCCATAGCACTCTCTGCGCCTTTTACTTTTGGAAATTTGTTGCGCATTTTTGGTAAACTTAAGTTTTATGTGAAAAATGCTTCGGTTATAGAGCAACTGGCCGAAATAAATACCATTATTTTTGATAAAACCGGAACCATAACTACCAATAAAAAAAGTCATGCAACCTATCAAGGAGATGCACTTACAGCTTCGGAAGAAATGCTTTTAAAAAACACACTTCGTGGATCAAATCATCCATTAAGCAGAACTTTATATGATATTTTAGACGAGCACAACATCATTACCTTAAATCATTTTGAAGAACATCTGGGGAAAGGCATTGAAGCTTCACATAACAACAACAATATAAAAATTGGTTCAGCCAGTTTTGTTGGAAACACTTCAGACACCACAGTCCTGAATACTTCGGTACATATAAGCACCAATAATGTTTACAAAGGTAAATTTACTTTTTACAACAATTACAGGAAGGGATTGTCAAAGCTTTTCAATAAGTTAAAAAAAGAGTACGATTTGGTAATTTTATCAGGAGATAATGAAGGAGAGCAAGAAAATCTAAAAAAATTGTTACCTTCGAAGACGAAGCTAATATTTAATCAAAAACCAAACGACAAGTTGGAGTATATTAAATATCATCAAACCGAAGGTGCCAAAGTTCTCATGATTGGAGATGGGCTTAATGATGCTGGAGCATTAGCACAAAGTAATGTTGGTATTTCCATATCTGAAAACGTGAATGTGTTTTCACCAGCTTGTGATGCCATTTTGGATGCTTCAAAGTTCAATCAGTTATTTAAATATATAAAAGCGTCAAAAAGCGCTATTAAGATTATAAAATGGAGTTTTGTTTTATCTTTTTGCTATAACGTAATAGGGCTTTATTTTGCAGTAACAGGACAATTGGCACCAGTTATTGCTGCTATTTTAATGCCTTTAAGTTCCATTAGCATTGTAGTGTTTACTACCATTGCAACAAATTTATTAGGTAGAAAGTTAGAATGATTACAAATAAAATGAACATGACAATTATCATGTTTTTAAAACAGTCTCAACATTATTTTTGAGGCATAACTTCAATAGGTATGAGTGTTATTTACATATTACTAAGTATCAGTATTATAGTTGCCATATTCTTTTTTATTGCATTTATCTTGGCAGTAAGAAGTGGACAGTTTGATGATGGTTACACGCCATCTGTAAGGATGCTTTTTGAAGATGAACTAGTAAAAGAACAAACAAAATCAACAAATAAAGAACCAAAAAAGACTAATTAAACTATTATGGAAGTACAACAATTCTATTACGATAATAAAATCGTTAAAAATTTCCTTTATGCAACCATGCTTTGGGGAGTTGTGGGTATGTTGGTAGGATTACTATTGGCATTTATGTTTTTATTCCCAAATCTAACCGACGGTATTTCGTGGTTAAGCTTTGGCCGTTTAAGACCTTTACACACAAATGCTGTAATTTTTGCCTTTGTAGGAAACGCCATTTTTGCTGGAGTATATTATTCCACACAGCGTTTGCTTAAAGCCAGAATGTATAGCGATGTTTTAAGTAAAATTAACTTTTGGGGCTGGCAATTAATTATTGTTGGAGCAGCTATCACGCTTCCTCTAGGATTTACCACTTCAAAGGAATATGCTGAATTGGAATGGCCTTTTGATATTGCCATTGCTGTGGTTTGGGTGGTTTTTGGAGCCAATTTAATTGGAACCATGATTAAAAGAAGACAAAGACACCTTTATGTAGCTATTTGGTTTTATATAGCCACATTTGTAACAGTTGCTGTACTTCATATTTTCAATAGTTTAGAGCTTCCTGTTTCAGCATTTAAAAGTTACTCGGTGTATGCTGGTGTTCAAGATGCCTTGGTACAATGGTGGTATGGTCACAACGCAGTGGCATTCTTCCTGACCACGCCTTTCTTAGGTTTAATGTATTATTTTGTACCTAAAGCAGCTAACAGACCTGTATATTCCTATAGACTTTCTATTGTTCACTTCTGGTCCTTAATATTTATTTACATTTGGGCTGGACCTCACCATTTATTATACACAGCTTTACCAGAATGGGCTCAAAACCTTGGAGTTGCCTTTTCTGTGATGTTATTAATGCCTTCTTGGGGTGGTATGATCAACGGATTGTTAACCTTACGTGGAGCTTGGGACAAAGTACGTACAGATCCTGTTTTAAAATTCATGGTTGTGGCCATTACGGGTTATGGTATGGCAACTTTTGAAGGACCTATGCTGTCCCTTAAAAACGTAAATGCCATTGGACACTTTACAGACTGGATTATTGCCCACGTACACGTTGGTGCTTTGGCTTGGAACGGATTTTTAACCTTCGGGATGATTTATTGGTTAATACCTAGATTGGTAAAAACCAAATTATATTCTACGGCTTTGGCCAATTTCCATTTCTGGATTGGGACTTTGGGTATCATTATGTATGCCTTACCACTGTATGTAGCAGGTTTTACACAAGCAAGTATGTGGAAACAATTTAATCCAGATGGTACCTTGGTTTACGGAAACTTTTTAGAAACCGTTTCCGAAATCATGCCAATGTACTGGATGAGAGCCATAGGTGGTACTTTATTCTTAACAGGTATGTTAATCATGGTTTACAACATCATTGTTACCATTAAAAAAGGTAGTGCAGTTACCGATGAGTTGGCTGAAGCACCTGCATTACAAAACGTATCAAAAAGTCGTACAGCTGGTGAAGGATGGCACACTTGGTTAGAGCGTAAACCTATAAAATTAACCATTTATGCTACCATAGCAATTTTAATAGGTGGTATTGTGCAAATTGTTCCAACCATCATGGTAAAATCGAACATTCCTACAATTACAAGTGTAAAGCCTTATACGCCGTTGGAATTGGAAGGACGTGACATTTACATTCGTGAAGGTTGTGTTGGATGTCACTCACAAATGGTTCGTCCGTTTAGAAGTGAAGTGGAGCGTTATGGTGAGTACTCCAAAGCTGGAGAATATGTTTACGACCATCCATTCCTTTGGGGAAGTAAACGTACAGGACCAGATTTACACCGTGTAGGTGGTAAGTATTCAGACAACTGGCACTTAAACCATATGTACGATCCACAAAGTACATCGTCAGGTTCCATCATGCCAGCATACCAATGGTTGGTAAAGAACGAACTTGATAAATCGCACACGGAAACCAAAATGAGAACCATGGTAAAACTAGGGGTTCCATACACAGAAGAAGAGATTGCCAATGCCCAACAACACATGTTGGAACAAGGTACTCAAATAGAAAAGAACCTGTATTCCGATCCAGATTTTGCTGAAACCTATGAAGCAGACAAACAAGCTGGTGGTGAAGATTTTATAGAAATGCGTAATCGAGAAATTGTAGCACTTATTGCTTACTTACAACGATTGGGTACAGATATTAAAGTTCAGGATTTAGACGAGGTATCAACCACAGAAAACTAAGAAACCATGTTAAAATACGTAAAAAACCATATGGAAACAATAGCTGGAGTTGAGATCTTCCCTATTATTTCTTTACTGATATTTTTTATCTTCTTTGTGGTTCTGTTTTGGTGGGTTTTTACTGCCAAAAAAGATTACATAAACGAAGTAAGCAACATACCATTAGATAACCAAAAAGACAATACATTATGAGACATTTAATCCCTTCATGGGTAAGAGTACCCTTAGTATTCTTTATCATTTTCGGACTAGTAGAATACTTTGTTAGTTCTGGTAAACAACCTGCATTTATAGAGTATCCCATGGTACTATTATTTTTGGTTTTTGTTCTATTTGTATTAATTGCAATTGAAGCCATAGTAAATTCCTTAGAGAACATTCTATATCAAAGTTTAGACGAAGCAGGTAAAGCAAGATATGACGCCAAAAAACCACAAAGTTCTAAACTGATGGCTTGGATCAATTCGGTGTATCAAAAGTCTTTAGGTTCCAAACCAGTGACTGAAGAACACGAAATTATCCTGGACCACAATTATGATGGTATCAAGGAGTTGGATAACGACCTTCCACCTTGGTGGTTATATGCCTTCTACGCCTCTATTGTCTTTGCTGCTGTATATTTGGTAAGGTTCCACATTTTTGATGGAGAAAACCAATACGATGAATTGGAAACGGAATATGCCGAAGCTAAAATAGCTCTTGAAGAATACAAAAAAACAGCTAAAGATTTAGTGGATTTCAATACGGTGGAAGTATTAACAAGTGCTTCCGATTTAAGCGCTGGTAAAACTATTTATGAAGAAAACTGTGTGGCCTGTCATATGTCAGATGGTGGTGGAGGTATTGGACCCAACCTAACGGATGAGCACTGGATTTTAGGTGGAGGCATTAAAAACGTGTTTAAAACAATCTCTGAAGGTGGTAGAAACGGAAAAGGGATGATTGCCTGGAAACAAAGTTTAAAACCATCGGAAATTGCTCAAGTATCCAGTTATGTTTTACAATTTCAAGGGACAACTCCTGCCAAGCCTAAAGAGGCAGAAGGAGATGTCTGGAAAGAGTAAAAAAAATTATAAAAACAACATTGGAGTCAAGAATTAAGACCACATCTTCCAACCAACCTGTCTTAATTCTTGATTCATTAATCTCAAATCATGGAAACTCCAGAAAACGAATAATTTAGAGACTCCATAGGCACGCTAACTGAAGATGGAAAACGTGCTTGGGTATATCCTAAAAAACCTAGTGGAAGATTTTACGAATATCGCAAGATAGTTAGCTATATTCTCTTACTGTTTTTAATTGCTGCGCCATTTATTAAGGTTAATGGCAACCAGTTTTTAATGTTCAATATTTTAGAACGACGCTTTAATATCTTTGGCTTTCCTTTCTGGCCACAAGATTTTCATTTATTTGTAATTTCCATGATTATAGGAGTTATTTTTATAGCTCTTTTTACCGTAAGTTTTGGTAGGATTTTTTGTGGGTGGATCTGTCCGCAAACCATTTTTATGGAAATGGTTTTCCGAAGAATAGAATATTGGATAGATGGAGACAGAAACAAACAACGAAGACTGGACAATCAACCTTGGAATGCCGAAAAAATAAGAAAACGTGTTTTAAAATGGAGCATTTTTGTGATTATTTCATTTGTAATAGCCAATGTGTTTTTGGCTTACTTGATAGGTAGCGATAAACTGATACAGTATATTACAGATGGGCCTCTGGAGCATACAGGTACCTTATTCCCTTTAATTATTTTTACGGCTGTTTTTTACTTTGTATTTGCTTGGTTTAGAGAACAGGTATGTATTATTGCTTGTCCTTATGGCCGTTTGCAAGGCGTGCTTTTGGACAATAAATCGATAGTGGTTGCTTACGACCACAAACGTGGTGAAGGTGAAAACGGCAGAAAGAAATTTAGAAAAGGGGAAGACAGGGAAGCCTTGGGACATGGTGATTGTATAGATTGTTTGCAATGTGTACATGTTTGCCCTACCGGAATAGATATTAGAAATGGCACCCAATTGGAATGTGTTAACTGTACAGCTTGTATAGATGAGTGCGACCACATTATGGAGAGCATTAATTTGCCTAAAGGCCTTATTAGGTATGCCAGTGAAGATGAAATTGAAAAGAAAGAAAAATTCAAGTTAACAGCCAGAATGAAAGGTTATATTGCTGTTCTTGTTATTTTAATTGGTGTTCTTTTTGGCATGCTCTTGCTAAGAAATGATGTTGAAGCGACCGTTTTAAGGTTGCCAGGACAGCTTTATGAACATAAAGAAGGCGATATTATAAGTAACGTATTTACCTATAAGCTTATTAATAAAACCACCAAAACCATAGAAAACGTAAGTTTTAAACTTAGAAAATACAAAGGGGAAATTAAATTGGTTTCCAACTCTAACACGTTTACGGTCCCAGAACAAGGCTTGGCCGAAGGGACTTTGTTTATAGAAATTGACAAAAAAGACCTTGATGGTGATAAAAACAAATTGATGATAGAGGTTTATAGTGGCGACGAATTGATTGAAACCACAACCGTAAACTTTTTAGCTCCTAGAAGCTATCATTAGTTGGTAGTTTTTGGTTGTTGGTTTTTGGTTGTTGGTTTTTACCTGCTTGGCAGGCAGGCAAGGTTGGTGATGATATTATAAGATGAAGGTTATTCAATTTAAGAAGATTATTTGTTTATCTGCTTATTGCAAACAGGTTTAAAAGGAATGATATAATAAATTTTGATATGAAAATAAATTGGGGAACAGGTATTGTTATTGCTTTTATATGCTTTATTAGCTTTATCATGTATTTTATTATTAGTATGAATACCAATAGTAAATACGATCATGATTTGGTGATAGAGGAATATTACAAAGCAGAGTTAGGCTTTCAGGATGAAATAAATAAGGAGAAAAATTCCAAAAACCTTTCTGAAAACCTTAGTTGGAGTAAAACTGAAGAGGGTTTGCTAATTTCTTTTCCGGAAAATTTAGATTCTGACAAGATTTCTGGGACTGTTTATCTATACAGAACTTCCAATAAAAAGCTGGATTTTGATATGCCTATTGCTATTGACAACCATGGCATGCTTATTCCTGGGAACAAAATGCTGGAAGGCAGATGGAATTTAAAAATAGATTGGACCTATCAAGATGATGCCTATTTGTATAAAAAAGAAATCATGTATTAAAGTTTAGGTTGCCTGGAAGCAGTTAAAAAAGCGTTTTGGTTATTTTTTTAAAGAATAGATATGCACTGCGCTTTACCTGACATAGATATATATATTAATTGTAAAAAACATGCTTTGGTCTGCACTTGTACTGGGTCTTTTAGGTAGTTTCCACTGTGTTGGTATGTGTGGTCCCATTGCCTTTATGCTTCCTGTTGACAGAAGCCATTCTTTAAAAAAGGTCCTTCAAATAAGTACTTATCATTTTGGGAGGTTGCTTGCTTATAGTTTTATAGGCCTTGTCTTTGGACTTGTTGGCAAAGGGCTTTATCTTTTTGGGATTCAGCAGCAATTATCCATAGTTATTGGTGTTTTAATGATTGTGGTTGTTGTTATCCCTACCCAAACATTCAATAAATACAATTTTTCCAAGCCTATTTACAGGGTGATTTCCAGGGTAAAAACGGGTTTGGGCCAGGCCATGAAAAAGAAATCGGCTGATACGTTTTTAACCATTGGGTTTTTAAACGGGTTTTTGCCATGTGGTTTGGTTTATATGGCTGTTTTTGGGTCTTTGGCCACTGCCAGCGCCTTACAGGGCAGCTTGTACATGTTTTTGTTTGGTTTGGGGACCATTCCTTTAATGACCACTGCCATTTATTTGGGAAAATTTTTAAATGCCAATATAAAACAGCGTATACAAAAGGCTGTGCCAGTGTTTGTGGTTGTTATTGGGTTGTTGTTTATAGTAAGAGGATTGGGACTTGGTATTCCTTACCTCTCTCCTGCCCCTGTTGTGGAGATGGTTGAAGGTGACATGGATTGTGACTGATGTTTTGTGGCTGTTGTAGGTTTTGGTTTTGTAAACTGCCATAAGAACCTGGCCACGCTTTATGTTAAGGCTTTAACGCACATGCTGGGGATGGTGTATTAGTGGGCTGTGGTGCTCCATCACTGAGGTGTGTTGATCCATCACTGGGCTGTACCTCTCAATCACTGAAGTGTACCACTCAATCACTGAAGTGTACCGCTCAATCACTGAAGTGTACCGCTCAATCACTG
>NZ_CAXATZ010000007.1:0-105487 GCF_963971605.1 uncultured Xanthomarina sp. | reverse complement strand
ATGTTTGTGTCCATTAGCTGTTAATGGAAGGTTTATTTCTACCCAATTCGCTCCTCCATCCACAGATTTGTATAACCCATAAGTTAACCCTCCCATAATAGTAGAAGCATTAGAAGAACTATATACAGCATCTGCTGCTGCAACATATATTTCTGAAACACCATTGTTGTTTCTAACTTTTACATCATTTATATGTTGTACCCCTGGCACTACCATGGCTGTAAAATCTCCTGAAGTAGGGTTTAATGATCCATTAACGGTTCCTGAGGCCATTGCAGCTTCTATCAAATCACCATCAGCCATACTAATCATTACCGAGGGAATAGTAATGGCAGCATTTGTACCACCCATTGGAACAGGTTCCCCTGGAACATTGTTCATGACTATGGCTCCAATAGCTCCTGCGTTTTGTGCATTTAAAACTTTGTCAACAAACGCACAATCACCTCTTCTAATAACAGCAATTTTTCCAGCTGCACTTGGCCCAAAAGAGTTACATGCTAAGGTTGGAACCCCAGAAGGGTCATTTGCTAAAACAAAATCTGCTGTTATGGTTGATGTGATTTCAGACCCAAAATTAGTGGTTGGGTAAGATTGATAATTTCCTGCAATGCCACTTGGTGAGTTTACTGTAATATTGGAAGCTGAAACAAAGAAGCTAGTCCCTGTAATCCCTCCAAAAACATTGGTCCATGTATTTCCTGCATCTGTAGATTTCCATAAGCCATTTCCATTAACATCTCCACCAACATAAGACTCTCCTGTTCCTACATAAAAAGTGCTAGGGTTGTTTGGATCGTAAGTAATGCTTGAAACAGCTAAATTTTCTGGTATATCCACTCTGGTCCATACACTACTTGCACTGGATATATTGGTATTTTTCCATAAACCACCACTTACACCTCCAGCAAAAACGGTATTGTTTGATGCATCTGTGGGATCAAACATCAATCCTCTGGTTCTACCTCCAACATTGTTTGGACCTCTTTCCAACCAACCATTATCCAAAGCATCTCCTGGAACTCGTCCGTTAATTAAATCATCTCTTCTTTGGGCTAATAATTCTTGTTGCAATTCAAGAACTTTATTCGATGTTGGCCTCCCTAACTCTGGATTCATGGTTAAAATCCATTGTTCTTCAAAATATTTTTTTGGAGGCATCCTATTTGCTTTTCTTTCTTTTTTAGACAATAACAAACCTTCTTTAAAAGGATGATTCTCTAAATGTTCTTTATGCTTTTCTTTCAGTTCTGCCACTGAAGTCAAAGCTTCTTCATTTTTTGTAGCACCATCTTCATTTTCAATAAACATAAAAACGGCTAATGCAACCAGCAAAACGCTAAAAATTAATAGGGAATTTTTTTTCATGTGTGTTTTTTTTAATTGTGGCTAAAATAACTGAATTATTATATATTTCAAAAAACACAAGCATTATTTAACAGTTAAAAAGCTATTTTTCATGCTATTATAACAAATTGAATAGATTTTAACTTTAAAGTAGGTTAAATAAGGAGTGAAGTCTACTCCATATCTGCATAATATTGTTGGGTATCAACTTCTGAAGTTGCTGGGCTACTCAGCTCTTTCAGGACTAAGAAACAAGCAAATGCTACGAAAATGATGACTAAAGCTCCTAATAGATTTTTTTTCATGTTTAGTTAGAATTAGTTTTCGGTTTGGTAAACATACATAAACAACCGATTAAACGCAATGTTTTTTCGATAAAATGCAATTTAGTGCTGAATCTATTTACAATGATATCCCTTGTATGTTTTTAAACTTTAAAATAGCTTGGCTATCGGACAGTAACGAAACATAATGACAAACACCTAACAATTTTTGATACGTTGAATTGCTTTCGCAATAATTCAATTCTGGTATGCTCTTTAAAAGCAGCGCATCATAATTTGAAGCTTGGTTTAAGGATTTGTTTATAACTGCTGCTGAATACACATCCAAAAGCGTACTGATGACTTTGTATCCTACGATCTCTTTATCAATCACTTCTTGGGACTTATAAACGTTTTTTATGCTTATGTTAATTATATCGTTTATTTGGGCTTCATATTTGCTTTTATCCAATAAACCTGTGGAAAAATTATTGTTAAGGATGTCTTCTTCATGGTCTAAAAATATTTCCACTGCTTCCTGAATCAAGGTGTTGATGGCCAAAGCCCTTAAATAGCTTACTCTATCTTGCGTGGTAGACAGTTTATGGTATTTTTTGGAATTGATAGAGTGTTTTACCAGATTAATTAAATATTCCAACGCAAATTCTTCTTGAATAAGCCCTAAGTTAATGCCATCTTCAAAATCTATAATTGTGTAACAAATATCATCTGCAGCTTCAACCAAATAAGTTAAGGGATGCCTTGCAAAACTACAATCTGTTTTAGAACCTGTTTTTAAAAGGCCCAATTCGGTTGCCACATCTAGAAACAGGTTTTTTTCACTTTGAAAAAAACCATATTTTTTGTCTGCTATATGGCTTGTTGGTTTTTTTGGTAACGATTCTTTAGGATATTTTGTAAAAGCTCCAAGTGTGGCATAACTTAAACGCAAGCCTCCTTCTTTACCAGATCGGCTTTCTGTAACTATTTTAAACCCATTGGCATTTCCTTCAAAATCGCATAAATCTTGATATTCTTTGGCTGTTAATTGGCTTTTGTATTGCAGACCTTGTCCTGTTTTAAAAAATTCTCCAATGGCTTTTTCCCCAGAATGTCCAAAAGGTGGGTTTCCTATATCATGTGCCAGAGCTGCTGCTGCAACAATGGCACCAAAATCGTTTGCCTGATATCCGTGAATGGTTTGTAGATGTGGATATTTCTCAATAAGTTTTGCTCCTACTTTTCTACCAAGTGTTCTACCTACGACACTAACTTCCAAACTATGGGTTAGTCTGGTATGTACAAAATCTGTTTGGGATAAGGGAATGACTTGGGTTTTGCCCTGTAAGCTTCTAAATTCAGAAGAAAAAATAATTCTATCGTAATCCACTTCAAAACCCAACCTGGTTTCGTCTTGTTCTTTTCTTAAGCGTTTATTAATATCTCCATATCGTTTTAAGGAGAGTAATTGTTCCCAGTTCATAATTCCTATTTAACTGCTGCAAGATACATTTTTCAACATTTTAAAATTCTCTTTTTAAAAGCAGATATAAACAATTTTATTACGTTTTATGTTAAGAAATTATTTCCTGAAAAAAGTATTTCAACATTTTCATAACATTTAACTAACAGTTATATGATTTAGGTTTAACCTGTAAATAACCTTGACTTTACATGAATAAGGTTTCTTTGCCACATCAAATTTTACTAAAACTAATGAGACACATATTTATATTATTATTTGTATTTACAGCTGCAATTGCACAAGCCCAAAACCCAGGAACTTTGGTTGGTAAACTTACAGATAAAGATTTCAATAATGACCCTTTACCTTTTGCAAATGTTTTAATAAAAGGAACTATTAAAGGAACTACATCAGATTTTGACGGTTTATACAGCATTGAAAATATTGAACCCGGAACCTATACCATTGTATTTAGCTTTGTTGGTTATGAAACCCAGGAGATTGAAGCCACTATTGAGGCTGGAAAGATTACGGAAATCAATGTGCCTTTGTCTGCTAGCGCTGCCTCATTGGATGAAGTAGTCATTACCACTACAACCAAAAGAGAAAGTGAAGTGGCGCTTTTACTTGAACAGAAAAAAGCTGTTGAAATTAAACAAAGTATTGGTGCTGAAGAGTTATCCAGAAAAGGGGTCGGTGATGCTGCAGGTGCTGTTTCAAAAATCTCTGGTGTATCAAAACAAGAGGGCTCAAGCAACGTATATGTTCGTGGTTTGGGAGACCGCTACTTAAATACAACCATGAATGAACTTTCGTTACCGTCAAACGATGTTAACAAAAAAAATATTGATTTAAACTTGTTCTCTTCAGACATTATTGAGAATGTATCTATAAGCAAGGCTTATTCAACTGGTTTTTATGGCGACTTTTCTGCCGGTAATGTTAACATAACTTCAAAGAACTATTCTGGAGATTTTTATGTTGATGCTTTTGTGGGATCTGGATTTAACACCAATGCCGTTGACAAAGATTTTGTAAGGAGTGAAGGCACTGGATATTTCGGTTATTATGGAAGATATGAGCATAATCCTTTTCCTGTTATCTTATCTCATGGTTTTGACCCTGAAACGGCTGGCAATCCAATTAATGTTGGTTATGGAGCATCAATTGGTAAGAGTTATGACTTTAAAAATGATTCTCGCTTAAGTGTCTTTTTAACTGGATCTTACGAAAATGAGTTTCAATATAGAAAAGGTACAAATACGGATTATACTTTAGTTGAGAAAAAGGCGTATATAGACAGTGCTGAAGAATATGAATTCGGTACCACATCAACCGTTATGGGTAATTTAAAGTATAGAATTGATGAAAATAATACCTTAAAATTCAATTCATTATTCATAAACAGTTCATCAGATGTTGTTGGCTACTTTGGTATGGATGGTAACGGTAGAAACCGAGATGCCATATTAAATACAGACAAAGGATTTTACCAAATGAACGTTCAGTTTGATCAAACCAGAATATTTGTAAACCAACTTTTGGGCAACCATAAGTCTGATAAGTTTGAAGTAGATTGGGGCTTTGGTGTCAATACTGTTTTCTCCGACCAACCAGACAGAAAAAGGGTAAGTATTGAAAACTATCATTTTGCATTGGATAATGACTCAAATACCAATCCAACCTTTTATAGTAACGTAGATTTTGACAACCAACGCTACTTCCAAAATATTGAAGATGAAGAATATAATGGTAGAGCAAATATTGCCTATTCAGCTACTGAAAACCTAAAATTCAATTTAGGTTACAATGGTAGAAGCAAAGAGCGTAATTTTGAAAATATTCGCTATGGTTATGACATAGTAGACTCTGACTATGCCATAGCAGATGTAAATAACCTAAACAGCGTATTTAACCTTAATAATCTTAACATAAACCAAGGCAGTAACGGTATTTATGAAATTAAGGTAATCAATACCATTCCAGGACAATCCAACACCAACAGACCTGGCTTGCCAGAAAACACTTATTCTGGGAATCTAGACATTTATGCTGGTTATTTGAATGCCGAAATCAAAGTTGGTGAAAAGTGGTTGTTTGTGCCAGGAGTAAGATTAGAATCTGTAAGTCAAAAAATTGGATTTGATGTCATTAACCTAGGTACTCAAGGCGAAGGCGAAATCGGTTCACACGAAAACTTTTTGTTGCCTAGCTTAAATGTAAAATATGCTTTAAATGAAGACCAAAACTTACGTTTTTCAGCCAGTCAAACCGTTTCTATTCCTGAATTTAAGGAAGTAGCCCCTTTTGTTTATGAAAACATTTCAACTAAAATTGGTGGTAACCCTGACTTATTAAATAAAGGTTTTTCTAAAATTTTCAATTTAGACCTTAAATATGAATGGTTCTACAGCAAAAGCGAAATTTTCTCCTTGGGTGTGTTTGCCAAAGAAATCAATGACCCAGTAAACTTAGTCGTTGGTGCAGATGCCACAGGTACACAGCGCTTTTTTAGAACTGGTGACAAGGCAACGGTTTATGGTGTTGAGTTAGAAGTTAGAAAAGACATTCTTAAAAATGCTGACGATAATACGGTTCTATCAGCTGGTTTGAATGCCACATACATGCACACAGAACAAGATCTTTATTCACAAATAGATGGTGATTTTTACGATGTGAGCTTTGAAAAAACCAAAGATGAGCTTCAAGGTGCATCACCACTGCTTATCAATGCTGATCTAAGCTTCTCACCTAAGTTTGAAAAATATGAACCAACTGCCAATTTAGTGTTTTCCTATTTCTCTGATAGAATAGATGCTTTAGGCTCCGGACAGCTAGGTAACATAGTTGAAAAAAGCGTCCCTACTCTAGACTTTATTTGGAAAAACAACATTAAAAAGAATTTTGAGGTGAACTTAAGTATCAAAAACCTATTGAATCCAACCATAAAATATGTTAGAGAAACTACTTTGGGCGATATCGTGGTTAACTCAGCAAACGGTAATGGTATATCCAATTATAAACGTGGAATGGACATTGGGCTTCAACTAAAGTATAATTTTTAACAACCATAAATAGTATAAACTTTTAAAGACAATAATTAAACTCAAAAACAATGAAAAATAATTTAATTTTAGGTTTAGCAATCATTTCAATGCTATTCTCTTGTACTACTGATGACACTGCTGATATTGTAATAAATGACAATAGCGTTATAAACAATAATGGTGGCGGCAACACTCCAACAGATGGTTGCGAAGCCATACCTGCGGCTGTATTTAACTCTAATTTAGTTTTAGAAGCCAACAAATGTTACACTATTAGCGGCCCTGTAATCATGGCCTCTGGAACAAACCTTATCATTAATGAAGGTGTAACTATTGAAGCTGAAGCTTCTGGTGCTGATGTTTACATTGCTATCTCTCAAGGCGCCAAAATCACTGCTAACGGTACGGCTTCAAACCCTATTGTTATGACGTCTGGTGCTGCTAACCCAGCTGCTGGAGATTGGGGTGGATTGATTATTTTAGGAAGAGCCCCTATCAATTCCGTAACAGGTTCTGCTACTTCTACTTCAGAAATTGCTAGTTTACCATTTGGTGGTACAAATGCTGCTGATGATTCTGGGACCATTCGTTATGTACGTGTTGAATACTCTGGTGGTGCTGCTGATGGCCAATCTGAAAACAACGGCTTTTCCTTTTACGGTGTAGGAAACAGTACAATTGTTGAGTACATTCAAGCTTTTGAAGGAAAAGATGATGGTGTTGAGTTCTTTGGTGGTACAGTTAATGCAAGCTATGTATCTGTAGTTAACGCTCAAGATGACTCTATTGACTGGACTGAAGGCTATACAGGAACTATTACAAATGCTTATGTTAAGCATGGTGCTGATCACGATAAAGGGATAGAGGCTGACGGATACAATACCGATTTTAGTAATGCCGCTGGTTATTTCTCTAAACCTACAGTAAACAATTTAACCATAATTGGCAACGGCTCTACAACTGGTAATGAAGCTATCAGATTAAGAGCTGGAACACAAGGTATCTTTAACAATATCTACATTGAAGGTTTTGAAGAAGCCTTTGATTTAGATGGTGATGCTGGTGACAACCCAACAGGTGCTGGTGTATTGAGCGGTGACCTTTATGTTGTAGACGCTACTTTTGTTGATGTTATTGAAAAAATGCAAAACGATACAGGTGAAACCTTTACTGAAGCAGATTTTATCTCTGGCGATGGTAATGGAACAGGAACCGATTACGCAACTTGGGGAGCAAGTTGGACTGTTGAATAACAATTTGAATTGGTCACAAAACAAAAAAGCATCCTAAACAGGATGCTTTTTTGTTTTTTAATATACATTGTTTAATCACGTAGTGCTATGGTAGATTTATTGGTCCACTCACTAACACTCGAAATAGCATTGTTACTATAATCTACTTCTTTTAAAATTTTACCTGACCAGTAAAACCATTTGCCGACTTTCTTCCCATTATCATAATTCGCCGAAACTAATTTATTGCCTTCTGCATCAAAACTTAACCATTTACCTTGAAGTTTACCGTCTAAAGTATAAGTACCTGTTTGACTTATAGCTCCATTGTCATGATAGTAAGTAACCTCAATTAAATTAGTATCCTTGTTAAGCTTTAGTTCGCGCTCTTGTTGCGCAAAAGAAACAGCTGTAATTAAAAAGGCAATAAAGAAAATACATTTCTTCATAATTATTTGGGTTTTTATATTATATCTCAAATATAAACAATAATTAACAATTTAGCAACATCTAAATAACATTAAATTAACATTAAAGCTATAAGAATTTGTTATTCAGTATTTTATAATTTTTAAAATATTAAGACTCATTTAATAATTAATTAATATTTACATTACATTCAAACCATAATTAATTAGCAAATTTGCTATGTCTTGAGACATAATTAGTAATTTCATATAATCTATTAGTTTTTGTCGACTAAATTATCATGAATTCTATGGCTGCTTCTGGCCAAAGCAGCCTTTTGTTCTATTTTTAAATTTAATATTTAGGAAACATTAATTTAACATTAAAGTCAGTTCTTTGCAGCGACAAAAACTAGAATCCTAAATATGAAATTTAAAGTAACGGTAATTTTATTATTACTATCTACTTCCTTTATGGTAAATGCTCAAGAAATCCCTTCTACTAAGTTTGGTAAAGGCATCTTTAACATAGTGGGGAAAGACAGTTCTTGGACCATGAAAGTTGGTGCCAGAATGCAATTTTTAACACTTGCCAGTTGGGAAAACGATCATGGAGAGTTAACAAATGGTGAAGCTGCTTTTTTAGTAAGACGCGCCAGGTTAAAATTTGATGGCTATGCTTTAACTCCAAAACTAGAATACAAAATAGAGCTAGGCTTATCCAATAGAGATATGTCAGGCTCTTCCATATACACCAGCAACACCCCAAGATTTATCTTGGATGCCGTTATGAAATGGAATTTTTACAAAAATTTTGAACTTTGGTTTGGTCAAGCAAAACTTCCTGGAAATAGGGAACGCATTGTTTCTTCAGGAAACCTTCAGTTTGTGGATAGATCTATTTTAAATGCTGGTTTTAATATAGATAGGGATTTAGGGATTCAATTCAGACATCATTTCAATTTAACAGATACCTTTATTGTTCGGGAAGCCCTTGCCATATCCCAAGGCGAAGGCAGAAACGTCACCACAGGAAATATAGGTGGATTTCAATACACTGCCCATTTGGAGTTTTTACCTTTGGGCTTATTCCCAAACAAAGGGGACTACATAGGTGGTTCTTTAAGCAGACCTGAAACCCCTAAACTGGCCATTGGTATCACTTACGATTTCAACAATAACGCTGTTAAAACCAGAAGCAATCAAGGCTCCTACATGCTAACTGAAAACGGATTTTACGAAACGAATATCACTACCTTGTTTGTTGATGCCATGTTTAAGCACAAAGGCTTTTCTTTTATGGGAGAATATGCCAATAGAGATGCTGAAGACCCAGTAGCAAAGGAAACAGATGGTACGCCAACAGGACAAGTAGTTCAAGTTGGAAATGCCGTCAATCTGCAAGCTGGTTACTTATTTAAATCAAACTGGGAAGTGGCTGGTCGATTTTCCAATGTAGATTTAAGCAAAAGTATTACTGGTGAGAGTTTGGTAAATGAATACACGCTGGGTTTATCAAAATATATAGTAGGACACAAATTAAAAGTACAAACAGATTTTACTTATGTGGATACTGAAAACATAAACAGTCGTTTAGCTTACAGGCTTCAATTTGATATACACTTTTAAATAATAACATTTAGATAACATTTCTAATACAAACACTATAGATATTTGCACTATCTAATTAAAAACTAACTAATGGAAAATATATACTTATTAATGATTGTTGCTCTGGCTGTTTTGGCCATTGCAGACTTGGTGGTAGGTGTAAGTAATGATGCCGTAAACTTTTTAAATTCGGCTATTGGCTCTAAAGCCATCTCTTTTAAAACCATCATGATTGTTGCCAGTGTGGGCGTTGCTGTGGGAGCCATTTTCTCCAGTGGCATGATGGAGGTTGCCAGAAAAGGCATCTTTAATCCTCATGAGTTTATGTTCAATGAAATCATGATCATTTTTATGGCTGTCATGATTACAGATATTTTGTTGTTGGACTTTTTCAATACAGTTGGCATGCCAACCTCAACCACTGTATCCATTGTTTTTGAACTTCTAGGTGCTTCGGTAGCCATGGCTTTAATTAAAGTTGGGAATGATGGTGGTGGTTTTGCTGAAGTAATTGGATATATAAACACATCCAAAGCCACCGAAATTATTTTTGGCATTCTCTTGTCTGTCATTGTCGCATTCACAGTAGGTGCTATCGTGCAATGGATAGCCAGGTTATGGCTTTCTTATAATTTTGAAAAGAAATCCAATTGGGTTGGAGCCATATTTGGAGGCTTGGCTTTAACTTCCATCACTTACTTTATTTTTATGAAAGGTTTAAAAGGAATGTCTTTTGCAAAAGAACCTTTCGGAATTTTAAATGGAGAAACCGTTAATAGCTATTTGGAGAACCACGTATTACTGATTGTTAGCGTAAGCATGCTGTTCTGGTCTATGTTATCTTATTTATTAATTAGCTTGGCAAAAGTGAACATCTATAAGTTAATTATCTTGGTTGGAACATTTGCTTTGGCATTGGCTTTTGCTGGAAACGATTTAGTAAACTTTATAGGTGTTCCTATTGCTGGATGGCTATCTTACTCCACATGGGTTAACTCTGGAGTTGCTGCCGATGCTTTTAGCATGGGGTTTTTGGCAGACAAAGTACCAACACCTACCTATTTGTTGGTTGCAGCAGGTTTAATTATGGTTGTCACCTTATGGTTTTCAAGCAAAGCGAAGGCTGTTGTTAAAACCTCTTTGGATTTATCCAGTCAAGAAGAGACCAAAGAACGCTTTCAACCTAACTTCCTTTCGCGAGGTTTTGTGAGGTTTGCTATTTTAGGCTCCCAAATGTCTTCATATATTTTACCGGAATCTTGGCAAGCTAAAATTGAAAAACAATTTGAAAAACCTGTCATTTCTTTAAAAAAGGATAAAACCTATGAGTTGCCAGCCTTCGATTTGGTTCGTGCTGCCATTAACTTAATGGTTGCAGCTGTCTTGATTTCTATTGCAACATCTATGAAACTACCACTTTCCACAACCTATGTTACTTTTATGGTTGCCATGGGTACCTCTTTGGCAGATAGAGCCTGGGGAGCAGAAAGTGCTGTATACAGGGTTGCTGGAGTTTTAAACGTAATTGGTGGTTGGTTCTTTACAGCTTTTATTGCCTTTATATCTGCAGCCATCATTGCGTATTTCTTAAACTGGAACGTACAAGTCATGGTCCCAATATTCTTATTGCTGGCTACCATTTTACTTGTAAGAAGCTATATTTCACATAAAAAGAAATCTGACACCAATAAAGCCGAAGATAGTTTAACACGTGCCGAAAGCAGCTCTATTCAAGGAGTGATACATGAAAGTGCAGACAATATTGCCCATGTTATTAAACGTGGAAATAAAATTTACACCAATGCCATTAACGGTCTTGCCAAACAAGATTTGTCTTTACTTAAAAAGAATAAAAAACAAGTCATCAAACTATCTGATGAAATAGATGAATTGAGAGACCATATTTTTTATTTTATTAAGAACCTGGATGAATCCAGCGTAGCTGCCAGCAGTTTTTATATAAACGTTTTGGGATATCTACAAGATATTACCCAATCTTTGGAATACATTACCAAAGTGAGCCACAAACACGTTAACAACAACCATAAAAAACTTAAATTTAGCCAAATTAAAGAGTTGAAGGAAGTTGATGAACGTTTTGAAAGACTGTTCAACAATACCAGAAAAGCTTTTGAGTCCCGTTCTTTTGAAGAAATAGGTGTTGTTTTAAATAGAAAGAAAGAAATTGTCACTCTAGTTACCGATAAAATTCAAAAACAGGTAGAACGTACTAGAAACGAAGAATCAAGTCCTAAAAACACAACTTTGTATTTTAGTATTCTCTTGGAGACCAAAGATTTACTGGCTGCCATTATGAATCTCCTGGAAGAATATCATGGTGCTTTTGACAGTTCCATAAAGCCTGCTAAAATTTCAGAAGAGAACACAGATTAAATGTCATTATAATAAACACTAAAACAAAAAAAAGCATCTCAAATTGAGATGCTTTTTTTATAACACTTAATTGAATTAATTTAAGATCCACACATCAAACAATCATCACCTTCTGCTTCTTTTGCCTGAGCAATTAAAGCTTTCATTTCTTCGGCAGACATAGGCTCCACGTCTTTAGCTTGCTGGCTAAATGTTTCGGCTGTTTTAGCAGCTTTTTGTTGTTGTGCCTTTAATGTCTCATCTACTTCAACAATGTTGGTTACTGGTTCTTCTTTCTTTTTGGTATCCAAGGTAAACTTAATGGCATCTACTGCGCTCTTGGTTCTTAAATAATACATGCCTGTCTTCAACCCACTCTTCCAAGCATAAAAATGCATGGAGGTTAGCTTAGCCATGGTTGCACCTTCCATGAACAGATTTAAGGACTGGGACTGATCTATAAAATAGCCTCTTTGTCGAGACATGTCTATAATGTCTTTCATGCTCAATTCCCATACCGTTTTGTAAAGGTCTTTAATGTGTTGAGGTATCACATCTATATTTTGTACAGAGCCATTGGCTCTCATGATGTCTTGCTTTAAACCATCGTTCCACAATCCTAGTTCCACCAAATCTTCCAGCAAATGTTTGTTAACCACAATAAATTCACCAGATAACACACGACGTGTGTATATGTTTGAGGTATATGGCTCAAAACACTCATTGTTGCCCAATATTTGCGAGGTACTTGCCGTTGGCATAGGAGCCACCAACAACGAGTTTCTTACCCCGTGTTTTTTAACTTCTTTGCGCAATTTTGCCCAATCCCAACGGCCACTCAACTCTTCGTCTTTTATTCCCCACAGGTTGTGTTGAAATTCCCCATTGCTAATTGGTGAGCCTTGGTAGGTTTGGTAAGGTCCATCTTTTTGCGCTTCTTCCATACTTGCCGTAACAGCAGCAAAATAAAGTGTTTCAAATATGTCCTGATTGAGTTTTTTTGCTTCGTCACTGGTAAAAGGCATGCGAAGCTTGATAAAAGTATCTGCCAAACCTTGAACCCCCAGACCTATTGGTCTGTGACGGAAATTGGAATTTTCGGCTTCTTTAACTGGATAATAGTTTCTATCTATAACCTTGTTCAAGTTTTTAGTAACGCGTTTGGTAATTTTAAATAACTCCTTATGATCAAACTCGTTGTTTTTTATAAACATTGGCAAGGCTATAGATGCCAAATTACATACTGCAACCTCATCTGGAGAGGTGTATTCCATGATTTCTGTACATAAATTCGAAGAACGTATGGTTCCTAAATTTTTTTGATTGGATTTACGGTTGGCAGCATCTTTGTACAGCATGTAAGGTGTACCTGTTTCTATTTGAGATTCTAAAATTTTCTCCCAAAGCTCCCTGGCTTTTATAGTTTTTCTGCCTTTGCCTTCTGCTTCATATTTTAAGTAAAGGGCTTCGAATTCTTCGCTATGGGTTTCTGGCAAACCAGGACACTCGTTTGGGCACATTAGGGTCCATGGTCCATCTTCCTGGACACGTTTCATAAATAAATCGGAAATCCACATGGCATAAAACAAATCCCTTGCGCGCATTTCTTCTTTTCCGTGATTTTTCTTCAAATCCAAAAAGTCGAAGATATCTGCATGCCAGGTTTCTAAATAAATGGCGAAACTTCCTTTACGCTTTCCTCCGCCTTGATCTACATAACGTGCCGTATCATTAAACACTCGTAACATAGGCACTATGCCATTACTGGTTCCGTTGGTTCCTGCTATATAACTTCCGGTAGCGCGAATGTTGTGCATTGCCAAACCTATTCCACCTGCAGATTGTGAAATTTTAGCCGTTTGCTTTAAAGTATCATAAATTCCGTCTATACTATCTTCTTTCATAGTTAAAAGAAAACAAGAAGACATTTGTGGTTTTGGCGTTCCTGAATTAAAAAGGGTTGGTGTGGCGTGTGTAAAATATTTTTTGGACATGAGTTCGTAAGTCTCAATAACTGCATCTAAATCGTTTAGATGAATTCCTACCGAAACTCTCATGAGCATGTGTTGTGGACGTTCGGCAATTTTTCCATTTAATTTTAGTAAATAAGAACGTTCCAGGGTTTTAAAACCGAAATAATCGTAACCAAAATCGCGATTATATATTATGGTAGAGTCCAATTTCTCTTTATTATCCATAATAACCTGGTACACCTCATCAGACAGCAATGGTGCTTTTTTTCCTGTTCTTGGGTTAACATACACGTATAAATCGTGCATGACTTCACTAAATGATTTTTTTGTGTTTTTGTGTAAATTAGACACAGAAATCCTTGCAGCCAAGCGTGCGTAATCTGGGTGAGCCGTTGTCATGGTTGCAGCTACTTCGGCTGCCAGATTATCAAGTTCACTGGTGGTTACCCCATCGTAAAGTCCTTCAATCACTCTCATGGCAACTTTTACTGGATCTACCAGTTCGTTTAAGCCATAACACAACTTTCTTACTCTAGCTGTAATCTTATCGAACATCATTGGTTCTTTTCTGCCGTCTCTTTTTACTACATACATATTTTACAGGTTTTTAATTTTCTGACACGCTTTTCAGAAAATAGATTAATTAATTGGCTCAAGCACATTTAAAGAGGTAAACGTGCTTGAAGTTTAAATTTTATTGGAATAAGTTACAAGGATCCTCAGGTGCGGTTACATGAAGCTTGCTATTAACTTATTTTATATTCTTAGGGTTTTTTATTTAAAAATCGGCATCGAAACTAAATTTGTCGCCTGCTTCTTCTTTGTTGGCCACACCAGCTTTTTGGTATTCAGCGACACGCTTTTCAAAGAAATTTGTTTTCCCTTGAAGCGAAATCATGTCCATAAAATCAAATGGGTTTGGCGTGTTGTACTCTTTCTCACAATCCAATTCGCTTAACAGTCTATCGGTTACAAACTCTAAATATTGCGCCATTAATTTGGCATTCATACCAATTAAACTGGCTGGTAGGGATTCTGTTATAAACTCTCTTTCAATATCCAAAGCATCCACAAGAATTTCTCTAATACGTGCTTTAGGCACTTTATTCACCAAGTGATTGTTGTGCAAGTGCACAGCAAAGTCGCAATGCACACCTTCGTCTCTGGAAATCAATTCGTTAGAAAAGGTCAAGCCAGGCATTAAGCCACGTTTTTTCAACCAGAAAATGGAGCAAAAAGCACCAGAGAAGAAAATCCCTTCTACAGCAGCAAAAGCAATCAAACGTTCGGCAAAACTTGGCGACTCTATCCATTTTAAAGCCCAATCTGCCTTTTTCTTGATGGCAGGAAAGTTTTCAATGGCATTGAACAACTGGTCTTTTTCAGTTTCGTCTTTTACATAGGTGTCAATTAACAAGGAATAAGTTTCACTATGAATGTTTTCCATCATGATTTGGAACCCATAAAAGAACTTGGCTTCACTGTATTGCACTTCGTTTACAAAGTTTTCGGCCAGGTTTTCGTTAACTATCCCATCACTTGCAGCAAAAAAAGCTAAAATGTGTTTAATAAAATAACGTTCGTCATCATTCAATTTCGTGGTCCAATCTGTAAGGTCCTGGTGTAAATCTATTTCTTCGGCTGTCCAGAAACTAGCTTCCGATTTTTTGTACCATTCCCAAATATCATGATGCTGAATTGGAAAAATTACAAATCGATCTTTGTTTTCTTGTAGTATGGGTTCTGTAAACTGAGACATTTTTTTAGTGTTTATTTTAAAATTTAGACGAATATTTTGCTGTAATTTGGGACTAACAAAGATTGAAAAATGAGATTGAAAATGAAAGGTTAAGTTATAAACATTGTCAACAAGTTTTTAACAAAATTTAAGAATTTTAAGAAGGTCCCTGTTTTTTAATCTTGTTTCAAATTGCTGATTTACAGGTTTTTAAAAAAGCGAAATGAGTTTAAAAAGTATGCGCCAAATATAGCCTTAAGCAAGATGTTTACTGCTTTGTGAGTCTTTGTTTGAAATAGGTTTCCGTTAAAAATAAGGCATAAAAAAAAACCAGCTCTCACTGGTTTTTTTAAATCGATTAATAGCAACCATCTATAAAATGAAATGCATATCCCTTAATTAATAGCAAAACAAATATCTAAAAAAAAACCACTGCAAAATAAGTTTTTGTATGGTTGGTACAAAAAACTGTATAGTTGGTAACTTAAAAATTAAGCTTTCATAAAAAACACCCATATGACGACCTATTATACATAAATTTACACCAAGCATACATCTATTTTTTAAAGAACACATTATATCACTATATTTGAGTATATGATTAAAGCAGTAATAGTAGACGACGAACCGAAGGCCATACAAAGTTTAACTTGGGAATTGGAAAATTTCAGCAACGACATTGAAGTGGTTGAAACATTTACTAATCCGGAGAAAGCCATAACCTATTTAAAAACACACACACCAGATTGCCTGTTTTTGGATATAAACATGCCAACCATGGACGGGTTTCAGTTTTTGGATTGTATCAACCATAAGGATTACGCAGTCATAATCACAACTGCATACAACGAGTATGCTTTGAAAGCACTTAAGAACGAAGCCATAGACTATCTCTTAAAGCCTATAGATTCTGATGATTTAAAAGAAACCATAGCAAAAATCAAAAAGTTTTACACCAACAACATTTCCATTGCAAAAGTTGAAGAGGTTTTATTGAATTTCAATGCCAACCTAAAACATCAAAAAGTCATTTTAAACACAGATGGCAAACTGGTGTTTTTAAATATAGATGATATTCTATACATAGAATCCGATGGCAATTACAGTACATTTTTCATGACAAAAAATCAAAAAATGGTTGTCACTAAAAAGATCAAGGAAATTGATGCTATCTTACCCGAAAATTATTTCTTTAGAATTCACAATTCTTACATCATAAACCTGAACAAGATTAAAGAGTTTGTGAAAAACGAAGCCTACGTAGTCATGGAATCCAATGAAAAAATCCCTGTTGCCAGACAGCGTAAATCAGACTTCCTAAACAAATTGTAACCCATGAAACGGCTCTTAAACAGTTTTGTTTTAACCATAAAAACCCATTGCAAAAGCATTTTGCTATGTTTTGTATTTGCTTGTTTTTCCTCTGTGACTTTGGCTCAAAACAGTCAAAGCACAGATTTTGAAAAGATTGTAAACACAACCCTTATTAATAAAAAGCAAACAAGTTATAGATATTTGGATTCTGTTTTTAAAGTGTTTTCCAAAGATAGCCTAAAAATGAACTTGCTTTTAAAGAAATCTGAAGAAAAACAGTTTTTGGAAGGTGAAAGTTACGCTTTAAACATGCTTGGGGAAACGTATAGAAACCTTTCTGTTTATGACAAAGCCATAAGTTTTCATGAAAACGCCTTAAAAAAAGCCAAACAAGCCAAAAACATAGATCTGCAGGTTATTAGCTTAAACATGCTGGGTGTTGTTTACAGAAGACAAGATGTTATAAGAACAGCCTTGGACTACCATAAGGAAGCACTGGACTTGGCCGAAACGGTAAAACCAACCACAGACATCCTTAAACACAGCATAGCCATTTCGCAAAACAGCATGGGAAATATCTACCTGGCACTTAAACAATACGACATGGCTTTGGGTCTGTTTGAAAAGTCATTGAAAATTGAAAAAGAGCTAAACAACAAATTAGGCCTTGCCATAAACCACCATAATATAGGATATGCCCAAGAAGCCATTGGCATGCTGGATGAAGCCTTGGTTAATTACCAAACATCTTTAAAATACAACAACGAAATAGACTCAGATATTGGTCGCGTTATTTGCTATAACAGCATAGGGAAACTGGATATTTTAAAAGGCGATTATGAAACGGCTTTGCCCATTTTGGAAAAGGCTTTGGAAAAAGCAAAAATAGTTAACGACAAATATTACATTTCCACCTCTTACTCCAATTTAGGGTTGCTAAACTTGAAATTGGAAGATTTTAAAGCCTCTGAAACCCATTTAAAAGAAGCCCTAAGAATAGCCAAAAAATTCAATTTAAAATCTCAAGAATCTGAAACCTATAACCATTTAGCCCTATTGGAAGAAGAGTTGGGAGATTTTAAATCCTCTTTACATTATTACAAGCAATATGTGGCCCTGGACCAATCCATTACCAACGAAAAAAACTTTCAATATGTAAACGATTTAATTTTAAAATATGAAAGTGAAAAGAAAAACAGCCAAATTAAAGCCCTTGCCAGCGAAAACGAGATTGTAAAGCTAAAACTGGTTCAAAATAGAAAAATTTTATTGCTAAGTCTTTTGGGAGCTTTTTTGATTATTGGTTTTTTTATCATTTTACAAAGACAAAGACAGTTGAAAAACGAAAAAAAGATTGTGACTTTAGAGCAAGAAATGTTAAGAAACCAAATGAACCCTCATTTCATTTTTAATTCCCTAAACTCCATTAAGCTCTTTATTATAAACAACGAAAAAGAAAACGCAGTCTATTACCTTAACAAGTTTTCAAAGCTTATAAGAAAAATCCTAGTGGCTTCAACCGAAAAGGAGATTTCCCTACAGGACGAACTGGATACCATGGCCCTTTATATGAACATTGAAAACATGCGTTTTTCAAACGAAATAAACTATCAGGTGCATATAGACGAAACTGTCAACCCATCTGTAATTAAAGTTCCTTCCTTAATTCTTCAACCCTTTTTGGAAAATGCCCTTTGGCATGGTTTATCCTCCAAAACCGGCACCAAAAACATCCTTTTGGAAGTTTACCAAAACACTCCAGACTATGTGTCCATAAACATTACAGATAATGGGGTGGGAAGAGCTGTATCAGAAAAAATAAAGGAAAAGAAAAAGTTAAGACGTAAATCTGTTGGGATAGAGATTACCAAAGCCCGTTTGGCCAATTTTTCCAAAGGGTTTATAAACGGTTTTAAAATAGACATTGAAGATTTATTTGAAAACGGAAAAGCTTCTGGCACTAAAGTCATGGTGCACATTCCCATTAAAAATGTGGTTTTAAAAACAGCTTAAGTTTCTTATTTACCGTAACCTTTGGCAACATTTTCCAGTTCGGCATACCAATCTTCACCAAACTTTCTTATAAGGGCTTCTTTTACAAATTTATAAATAGGCACTTGAAGTTCTTTTCCTAAGGTGCAGGCATCGTCACAGATGTCCCATTTATCGTAATTTACTGCAGAAAACTCACTATAATCTTTTACCCTTATAGGATACAAATGACAAGAAACAGGTTTTTTCCAATCTATTACTCCTTGGTTATAGGCTTCCTCAATAGCACAAAGTGCTGTGCCTTTGCTATCAAAAATCACGTAAGCACAATCAGCATCGTTAATTAAAGGCGTTTCAAATTCGCCAAATTCCGTGGTAATAAATGTCCCTTGCTTTTCAATGGCATCAATTCCTTCCTGTCTTAAAAAACGTTTTATTTTTGGGTAAATGGTTTCTAAGATGTCTGTTTCGTTCTCATCCAAAGGTGCTCCAGCATCCCCATCTATGCAACAAGCGCCTTTGCAGGCAGACAGGTTACAGACAAAATCTTTTTCAATAATATCTTCTGAAACAATGGTTTTTCCTAATTGAAACATATGAGTTGATGCTAAAAAATACGTGCAAAGATACATTATAAAAGAAAAATTAAACCAGTAAAAAAGGGATTATTAGTTTCAAATTATCGAAATTTGCAGTAGCTTTAAATTCTTGAAAGATGAAGATTTTTAAAATGTTATTATCGTTAATCGCAATTGGATTGATTATTTACAACTTTACAAAAGTAGATTTTAATGCACCTTTTGAAGACGATAGTGTTGTTGCCTTTATTACTATTTTCGCTTCTATGTGTGCTTTAATTTTGTTGCAAATTTTAAGGATTTCACAAAAAATTGACAAACAGTATAAAACCAGAAAATAATGTTTGATGTCTTGATAATTGGTGGTGGAGCTTCTGGCATGTCTTGTGCTTTGGTTTTAGGTTCGGCCAAAGATCACGTGTGCGCAAGGGCTAAAAAAATTGGCCTGATTGCCCATCAAAAAACATCTCATTTGCAAAACGCATTATTTAACAATGTGCTGGGTTTGACACCTGGAACCACTGGAGCCTCCATTTTAGAAAGTGGGAAGAAACAATTGCACAGCTTATATCCACACGTGCAACAAATAGATACCGAAAAAGTCACAGAAATTCTTAGAACAGAACATGGGTTTTTAGTAAAAACCAATAAAACCGAATATTCTGCAAAGCTAGTGGTTGTGGCAGTTGGTTATACCAATCTATTTACCATTAAAGGTTTGGACAGTTATATTGAACCTCATCCAAGGGCCAAAACCGAAAAGCATAGGATTTGGTTAAAAAATACAGATCATAAAATAGACGAAGGGCTTTATGTGGCTGGAACGCTAGCTGGTTGGCGAAGTCAGTTTGCCATAGCTTGTGGCAGTGGCGCTCAAGTGGCTACAGATATCTTAACGCTATGGAACAATGGTGAACATGTTAAGATACATGATAAAGTGGTGGTTTAATCTTCCCTGTTGCTTAAGATGATGACCTCTTCAATCATAATGTCCGACTGGTTGATGACTTCCTCAAAAGCACCATTTCCAAAAAGTTGGTCGGCAAGCGTTGCTTTAATGTATTGTTTAACTTCTTCGTTATATGCCACAAAAGTGATATTGGCTTTGGTTTTTTCGTTTAAATAATCTTGAAATTGTAAAACCATATCGTCATCAAACTGAAAGTATTTAATGAATTCATCTCTTGAAATGCTATCGTAAGCATGACGGTCTTTTTCAAGCTCTTCAAAAACAAAATTGCTGATAAAGCCTCTTCGGTCCAAAAACGTTAAGGTTTCGTTTTGCATGCTTAAATCCAAGGGCACAAACACATCTGGAATAATGCCTCCTCCTCCATACACTACTTTTCCTTTTGGAGTGGTGAATTTCAAGGAATCGGCCACTTCAATTTTTTCTGGGTCTATAAGTTCCCCACTTTTTAATCTATCAAAATAATCGTCGTAATAATCCCTATTGCCATTTTGGTAGGAACGTTGAATGGAACGTCCTGTTGGTGTGTAATATCTGGAAACAGTTAATCTTACGGCACTGCCATCGCCAAGTTCCATTTCACGTTGTACCAAACCTTTTCCATACGAGCGTCGACCAACTATGGTCCCCTTGTCGTTATCTTGTAAAGCGCCTGCTACAATTTCACTGGCTGAAGCCGAATTTTCGTCAATTAGGACATATACTTTCCCTTTTTCAAAATCGCCTTTCTTGGTTGCATAACTTTTTTCGATGTCTCCACGCTTGTTTTTGGTAAATAAAATAAGCTTGTCATCTTCCAGAAATTCGTCTACAATTTGTTCGGCAACCCCTAAAAAACCTCCTGGATTGTTTCTTAAATCCACAACCAGCTCGCTAATGCCTTGCTTTTGTAATTTGGTGAGTTCCTTTTTAAATTCTTTATAAGTGGATTCGGCAAAACGGTTTATTTTAATGTAGCCTAATTTATCTGTTAGTTTATAGGCAGCATCAACACTTTTAATGGGTATGTGGTTTCTTTTAACGGTAAAATCCAACAATTCCGGTTCTCCTTTTCGGTACACTTTTAAATCTACAAGCGTATTTATTGGACCCTTCAATTTCTTTATAATCTCGTTATTGCTCAAATCTTTCCCAAAAATGGAATCGCCATTGGCCATGATAATTCTATCTCCACCAATAATTCCAGCTTTTTCACTGGGACCTCCTTCTATGGTTCTAATAACGGTAATGGTATCTTTATAGGTGTAAAAATTAATACCAATGCCCACAAAATCCCCTTTCATATTATCTGCCACACGTTCCATATCCTCTTTTGGGATATATACAGAATGAGGATCGAGATTATTCAGGATCCCGTTTACGGTTACATCTACTATACTGTCTGTATTTACATCGTCTATATATTCGTAATCTATATAGTCAATAAGCCTGTTAAGCTTGTCCTTTTTGCTGTTTTTGGTAAATAACCTGTCAGATGTATCAGAAAAATTTAATTTCCCCCCAATAAAAATGCCTGCTGCAATAGCAACACCTATTATAAGTGGTAAATATTTTTTCTTTAGTTTCATGTGTTGTTCATGTATTTGCTGTAACCTGAAAAAGCTTGAAAAGAAACGATGTGTTTACTGTTTTTTTAGGCACTTAAATCGTCTATCAAAACCAACTCAATACCTGCTTTTTCAAGAAACTCCAAGCCTGAATTGTCTTTATATGCTTCTTTGTATACAACCCTAACAATGCCTGCCTGATGTATTAATTTACTACATTCCTTACAAGGAGACAAGGTAATGTACAAGGTAGCACCTTTACAGGATTGTGTGGAAGAAGCTACTTTTAAAATGGCGTTGGCTTCTGCATGGAGCACATACCATTTGGTGTAACCTTCATCATCTTCACAATAATTTTCAAAACCTGTAGGGGTGCCATTAAATCCATCGGAAATAATCATTCTATCCTTTACAATAATTGCGCCAACTTGTTTGCGTTCGCAATAAGAAAGTTTTCCCCATTCTTTGGCAATCCTTAAATAAGCTTTATCGTATTTACGTTGCTTGTGTTCTTTCATGTGTTTCACCAGGTGAAAATATCGTTTTTAATTATATACAACGAAGATAGCTTGTAAGTATTTTAATTACAACCAAGGAATTAAAGTTTTATGAAAACTTTAGGTAAAGTCACTGTTTTTTTAAGCTAAAAAATCGCTGTCCAAAATCATTGGTATAACCAATCCTACCACAATAGCAGAAATAACCATAATCCAATCGCGTTTGGAAAACCTGAACACAGTTTGCATGATATAGCCCAAAAAGAGAACCACGAACACGATGATTACTTGCGCTATTTCTATTCCTAGGGCAAACTCGATAAGTGTCACCAATTTGTTGTCCGATTGCCCTACCAACATTCTAAACTCTCTTGCAAAGCCCAGTCCATGAACCAAACCAAAAAACAAGGTCGAGAAAAAAAGTACACCTACCTTTTCCTTTTGGGCTCCTTTTCCAGCTGTAAACACATTAAAAAGCGCAACAATTAAAATAGTGATTGGAATTAAGAACTCCACCAACTGTCCATTAACACTTACAACGTTGTAAGCTGCCAAAACCAAAGACAAGGTATGACCCAAAGTGAACAATGTAACCAAAAGTAAAACGCGTTTCCAATCTTTAAAAAGATAAGGTACAGCCAATACAATTAAAAAAAGAACATGATCGTAGGCATTGATATCCAACACGTGATTGATGCCATATTCTACGTGGAACCAGAAATTATCAAACATTGTTTGTTATCGTTTATTTGGGTAAAAATCCAAAGATACAATTTAAAATGAAACCTAAATATTCCTGCTTAAATTTAAAGGTCTTTTTTGTGCAATTTAATTCTAACATCCTATTTGTCTCCAAGGAGCAACACCTACAACCTGTTTTAAATACCTAACTATGAGCTTAAGCAATTTTTATCACCTGTAAAAACCTTCAAGTACATCTAGCCTTATCAAACACCCAAGTTTTATTAAAAAATAGGTCTTACATAGGTTTGGTCCACTTAAAGGATGTTACTTAGTTATGCCGTGCTTATGCCGTGGTTATGTCGTGCTTATGCCGTAGTTTACTTGTTGTTCATTCGTACTAACTATATAAACATCTTAAGGATGAAACACAAAATGGCACCTGAGATGCCAAGTACCTTTGATAGAAGAAAATGTAAAAAAATGGGTAAAAAAAAATCGCAACACATCAACTAGTAACATGTTGCGATTTAGAAAGTACTCGAGGTGGGAATCGAACCCACACTCCCGAAAGAACCGGATTTTGAATCCGGCGCGTCTACCAATTCCGCCACTCGAGCAAAGTAGACTGCAAAATTAGAAAATATTTTTCTACAAACAATTAAAAATAGTCCTATTTATGCTTTTGGAGTTGAAATAAATTCCTAAATTTGCACCTCGTTAAACAAAAAACGAATTAATTCGTTATAATACAATAGATTAACAATGCCAAACGTAAACACTGAAGCTAAAATTTTTACGTGTACACAAAGTAAAGAACTCGCTCTTAACATAGCAGATGCTTTTGGTGTGAGTTTGGGCAATGTCATAACCTCTACTTACAGTGATGGGGAATTTCAACCATCCTATGAAGAATCTATTAGAGGGACCCGTATTTTTATTATTGGTTCTACGCATCCTGGTCCAGAAAATTTAATGGAAATGTTGTTAATGATTGATGCAGCCAAGCGTGCGTCGGCCAGACACATTACAGCCGTTTTACCTTATTTTGGTTGGGCAAGACAAGACCGTAAGGACAAACCCAGAGTGCCCATAGCTGCCAAATTGGTTGCTAAAATGCTGGAAGCAGCTGGAGCCACACGAATTATTACCATGGATTTACATGCAGATCAAATTCAAGGGTTTTTTGAAAAACCAGTTGATCACTTATTTGCATCAACCATCTTTTTGCCTTATTTACAAAGCTTAAATTTAAACAATTTAACCATTGCTTCTCCAGATATGGGTGGCTCCAAAAGAGCTTATGCCTATTCTAAAGCCCTAGAGAGCGATGTGGTGATTTGCTACAAACAGAGAGCAAAAGCCAATGTTATTTCGCACATGGAATTGATAGGCGATGTCACTGGCAAAAATGTTGTTTTGGTAGACGATATGGTAGACACTGCCGGAACTTTGACAAAAGCTGCTGATGTCATGATGGAACGTGGTGCATTAAGTGTTAGAGCTATCTGTACCCATCCTATTTTATCTGGAAATGCCTACCAAAAAATAGAAAATTCCAAACTGGAAGAATTGATTGTTACAGATTCAATTCCCCTAAAACAAAAAAGCAGCAAAATACGTGTCTTGAGCTGTGCACAACTTTTTGCAGATGTTATGCACAATGTACATTACAACAAGTCCATAAGCTCAAAATTTATCATGTAAGACCCTTGCTATGGTCCCAAAGGGAATTATAGCCATAAGAATAAGAGAATATTAATAATAACTATATATTTAAACAATGAAATCAATTACAATCAACGGATCTCAAAGAGAAAGCGTAGGCAAAAAAGCAACAAAAGCTCTACGTAATGCTGGTCAGGTTCCTTGCGTATTATACGGAGGAGATAAACCAGTGCATTTTACTGCAGATGAATTAGCCTTCTCAAAACTGGTATATACACCTAATGCGCATACAGTTGTGATTGCTCTAGAAAATGGTGACACCTATAGTGCCATTATGCAGGACATTCAGTTTCACCCGGTAACCGAGAAAATTTTACACATCGATTTCTATCAATTATTTGAAGACAAACCTATAATGATGGAAATTCCTGTACATTTTGTGGGTAACTCCAAAGGTGTTAAAGCTGGTGGTGTGTTACGTAAAAACTCTCGTAGATTGAGAGTTAAGGCTTTACCTAAAAACTTGCCAGATTTTATAGAGGTAGATATTACACCTTTAAAAATTGGAAACAAACTTTATGTAACTGCTTTAGAAAACGATGCTTACAAAATCATGCATCCAGATAACACTGTTGTTTGTCAAATTAAACGTGCAAGAGCTGCAATGGCAATTGCTGCTGAAGAGGATGACGAAGAAACTGAAGGTGTTGAAGGAACTGAAGGAGGAGAAACTCCAGAAGTTGCAGCTGAGGCTCAAGAATAAACTTTAACAAGTTAAGTTATTTAAAAGCATCCTGAAATATCAGGATGCTTTTTTTTATTTTTGCACAAATTATACACATGTGTCACTTCTTAAAGAAATTATTCTATAAACAGACAGATTCTGTAAATATTGAAGAAACAAACAGCATGAAAAAATTTTTAATTGTAGGACTTGGGAACATAGGTGAAAAATATGCAAACACAAGGCATAACGTTGGGTTTAAAATATTGGACCATTTGGCCCATAAAGAAGGCTTAACTTTTGAAACCCAAAAATTAGGAGATATAACCACCTATAAATTTAAAGGAAGAACCTTTGTACTCCTCAAGCCCAATACCTATATGAACTTAAGTGGAAAAGCTGTGCTGTATTGGCTTACCAAAGAAAAAATAGCCTTGGAAAACCTCTTGGTAATAACCGACGATTTAAACCTGCCCTTTGGGAGCATTCGGTTAAAAACAAAAGGTAGCGATGGTGGGCATAATGGATTAAAGGACATTCAAACCAAATTAAACACTACCAATTACAACAGGTTTAGGTTTGGGATTAGCGACCAATTCAGTAAGGGATCACAGGTGGATTACGTATTAGGTGAATGGAGTGAAGACGAAAACAAAACCCTCCCGGAACGTTTGGATACATCTGTGGAATTAATAAAATCTTTTGGTACAGCTGGCGTAAACAATACCATGAATGCTTTTAATGGAAAATAAAAAAGGGAAGCTAAGTTGCTTCCCTTTTTACCATTAATCTTCAACTTATCATTCAATAATAATTTTTTGAATTGTTTGTCTTTCTCCGTCAAATACTTTTACCAAATACATTCCAGATTGCACATGGTTTAATTGTATGTCTTGTTTGAATTTAGTGGCACCTTCATACGTATTATTAAAAATGGAACGACCTCTGATGTCGTAAATTTCAACGCTAACATTTTTATTGGAATTAGAGTTTAAAACCACCGTAAACGATCCATTATTTGGGTTTGGATAAATAGAGAAATCTTCAAAACCATAGTCTGCAACAGACACCGTTGGTTGGGCACAAATTTCAATAGACCAGTTATTCAGAATTCCAGTTATTCCATCCCAATTATCGGTTACGGAAATCGTCCAATCTCCTGCACTATCCATTCCAGAAAACACATTTAATGGAGAAGATGGACTATAATCACCTGTAGTTGCTGAGCAATTAAACGCAGGCAACCCATCTGCAAAATTAACTACAATATTATCTTCGCCATTACATTCTCTATTAAATACAGAAGTGGCAGTGGTTCCATTTGGATGGATAATTTCAATGATTAAATCGTTGATCCATCCATGAGAGACATCCACACTTACAGTTACATAATCTATGGTTACAGAACCAGGAATATGTATGGTGTTTACAGCTGGAGGACCTGGATTGCCATTCCCTCCGGCTCCATCAGGAATAGCAATGTTTAAGTTTGCTGCAGATGTATAGGTAGTACAGGATGGACAAGCAGCACCAGAAACCACTGTAATATAATCTGTAAGGGTTAAGGTATCTGTTCCATAAGAATTTGTAACCTGCAAAGTTACATCGTATGTGCCATCAGCAGCATAGATAACCGTTGGATTCTGGTCTGTGGAGGTTCCAGGGGTTCCTCCTTCAAAGGTCCAAGACCAAGACGTTCCAGCTGGTACTGTTTCATCCATAAACTGAACGGTATTGTTTGTATCTAAACAAATCGTGTCGTCGTCTGCACTAAAAGCTGCAACTGGAGGTCCAGGCAAAGCTGGCAAGGTATAGCCACAAGCAGACAATCCAGAATGAATGTCATTGATTTCAGAAGCTGTATAACCTAGGTTTACTGCTGCTTGATAAACTGCTACAGCTGCATCATTTTGATTGGAAGAACCATTGGTCATTCCCAATCCTTCATAAAAAATTTTATCCATACGTTGTTGTCCAATGTCATCCCAAACAGTCATTAAGCAACTGGCCCAGATTTGTCCATCTGTATGAATAGAGCCCGTTAACCCTCCTGGATACATAGCACTATAATTGGTGATTCTTCCAGACCAACATTCATTATGTCCATCCCAATTGAAGACATAATTCCAAGCGGCATCGGCAGATGTCCAATATCCATTGGCCAGACTTACGCCTCTATTATAAGATTGAGCCACGTAATCGCCACTACCTTCACTTAATCCATCTACTTGCGACAAGCCTCCAGAGGTCACCCAATCATGCAAACCATGACCAAGTTCATGATGAATTACGTCGGAATCTTCAGCATCGTCCACACAGCCTTCCCCAAAAGCCAAACGTCCAGATCCAGAAGAATAATGAGAGTTGTCACTACCATTTAAGCCATGAGGATCAAACTGAACGCCTCCTGAATATTGATATGGCAGCACATTACACCCTAAATCATCATTTATATAACCCATTAAATAATCAATGTGATAATACGTATTTACTGCCTCGAATGCACCATCAGATCTCGTAAAATTAAAAACGGAGGATGTTTGAGAATACAAGCCATCAAAAGGCGCTTCATGATCAACAATTTCTGCTCTTGGACCCACCAAAGAATAAGTGCCTCCAGTTAATGTGATATCCCTTAAAACAACACTAAATCGCGCATTGTTAAGTGCTGTTGTGTTGGCATCACCACCATCTACATAACCACTGGTTCCGTAAGCAACCGTATTGGACGATAGCGGGTCTGGGTTAAACACCATTCCAGTACCAGTGGCTCTCCTAAAAGACCCTGTTTCCGAGACTTCATTTTCATCGTGACAGTCACTTGTATGGGCTCCCTTTCTATGTCCACAATAATAATGAGCCATGTCAACTACTTTAAAAATCTCTTCCGTTTGCGCATCAACAAATACGTGCCATTCGCCTACTGGATTATCAGACAGGATAGTCACTTCATGTGCCAATCGTGTCATTTTAGTGTTTTTATAAACCATCAACCTTGAGTCTTGAAAACTTATAGGCGTTTTAACATCCAAATAATTATGGGCGAGTTGAAAAGCTCTTTCTTGAGTGACTGTAGGTTGCACTTGTGCCATTTGTACATTTAGCTCGTAACTGTTCATAACAAACACTACTTTGTTTTGAGGTGAAATGCTAATGGTTAGCTCTGCTTTGTTCACTGGATAAATTCCAGAATATTGCCGATATCTTACAACGGAACCTGCATTGGTGGTTCTGGTAGCATGATGTCGTAGGTTTGAAATCTCTTGTTTCTTAATCCCAAAAGTTTCAGATTCTTCTTGTATGTAATACATGGCCATAGCTTCAGGTGTTCCTGATGGAACATCGTAATTTAAACCATAGAGTGCCAATGGAAATCCAGTTTCAAGATTGACTCGCATCTGGTTTTTTATCTCAGAAGTTATTTTCTCATCTGCATCAAGACGTATTTCAAAGTCTCTAACAGGCATTGGTTTTTGAGCCAATAAACCGATACTGCATAAAAAAGCAACTAGTAAAAAAAGGGTTTTACAATTCCCCAGTGGATTGGTAATGTTAGTTTGCATAGTTTGTTATTTTTAAGTACCTAAAATAGAAAAAATATTGGGCTTTATGACCTCTCAACAAATAAAAAATTAGAAGATGAAATGTTAAAATAATAGATATTTATACTAAAAAAGCGCTTTTAAGTCTAACTTATGCAGATTTTCTTTTTATTTTTTCATAAATTTACGTCTTAATTATTCTTATAAATAACATACTAATTAGTGAATTATGAAACAAAACAACTTTAAAAATGTTATTGGTTTATTTTTGTTTTTGATGGTTTTTAGTTTGCAAGCGCAACAAAAATCTTCAGCAACTTCAAGAGCTACCTCCCATGAACCTTTACAGTTAACAGAAGAAAATCAAAGGCATTTTAACGAAACAGGATATGTAAGGTGTGCCACTGTGGAAATGGAAGCCTTACGCAGACAAAACGATCCTACAATCCAATCTAAAGAAGAATTCGAAAATTGGCTAGCTCCTTTAGTGGAAGCGCGTAAACAACGTATCGCTCAGGAAATTGCCGATGGAACACATAGACGTGTGGTGGTTAACATTCCTATTATCTTCCACGTTTTAACTGGCACCCAAGGTGATGCAAACGATTTACCTGCCTCTAGAATTCAAGCGCAAATAGATCAATTAAACATAGATTTTAGAAATCTAGCAGGTAGCACGCATCCTGCTGCAGCTGATGCTGAAATTAATTTTATTCCAGCCATGGTAGATCCTGATGGAAACCCACTGCCAGAACCAGGTATCGATAGAGTATATGGCTATTCTGGAACTATTTCCACAACTGCTTTAGACAATACTATTAAACCAGCTACCATTTGGGACCGCTCTTTATACGCCAATATTTGGACAGCCAATCTTGGTGGAGGTTTGTTAGGTTACGCGCAGTTTCCTTCAAACTCAACACTACCTGGGTTGCCTACAAATGGAGGTTCTGCACTTACAGATGGTGTAGTAGTACTTTCCGGAAGTGTGGGATCTGTTGCCAACCCTGGAACAGCTGCGCCTTATAATTTAGGACGTACATTAACACATGAAATGGGACACTGGATAGGTTTAAGACATATTTGGGGAGACACCTCTGCTTGTACCAATGATGATTATTGTGCCGATACACCGGATTCCACAACATCCAATGGTGGTTGTCCAACAATTGATCGTTGTCCAAGTGATGGCTTAGGTCCTGATATGGTTGAAAACTATATGGACTACACCAATGATGCCTGTATGAACATCTTCACGTTCGATCAAGTTGCAAGAATGTTAACCGTTCTTGAAAATGCAGATGGCATTTCAAACTTACCAAATTCCACAACTGGAAATAGTTCTCCAACCATTTCCTTTAGCACACCAAGTGTGAACGAAGTGGAAGGATCCAGTTGTGTATCTCACGATATTAGCATCCCTGTTGTTATTGGAATGGGAGCTTCGGCTAATGCCACAGTAACATTTACTACAAGTGGAACGGCTACTAACATGTCTGATTATGAAATTTTAACGCCTAGTGTTACTTTTCCAGCTGGCTCAAATGCACCTCAAAACCTAATGATTAGAATTTATGAAGATGCATATGTGGAAGCTGACGAAACCATAATTGTTGACATGACCTTAAATGCCAATGGAGGCGATGCCGAATTGGCAACCAATGGCAATGAAACCTTAACGGTAACCATTTTGGATGATGACAATGCACCAAACCCAGGGTCTGTAGTAACCCTATTTAGTGACGATTTTGAAAGCTATCCAAATTTTATTATTGATGGTATAGGGGATTGGATTACAATAGATGTAGATGGATTACCAACTTACACAGGAGGAACCTCCTCCCCTACTTGGGCAAATGCAGGAGATCCAATGGCTTATCAAATTTTTAACCCTACAGCTGCTGGAGTTACTAATGATATATCTGGAACTTCAGGCGAAACTAGAGATTTCGATCCACGTAGTGGTGATAAATACGCTGCAGCTTGGGCAGCAGTTCCTGGTGCAAACCCTGCAAATGACGATTGGTTAGTATCTCCAGTGCTTTCTTTGGGAGCTTCTGGAAACTCTGTTTCTTTCTGGGTAAAAGCCATGTCTAACTCTTATGGTCCTGAAAATTACAATGTGGGAGTGTATGTTGGTACTGGAACACCTACCTCTGGAGCAGACTTTACATTGATATCTCCTGCTTCATTAACAGCTCCTTATGCTGTTTGGACAGAAGATACTTATGATTTATCTGCTTATAACAATCAAGACATTAGAATTGGAATCCACTGTATATCTGCAGACAGATACATGTTTATGGTTGATGATTTTAGTGTTACAACTTTTGCACAAAATGAAGTGCAAACTGTTGTAAATACTAGCACAGCTGCTCAAGTAGATTTAATTGGATCTGGTTCAGCTTATGCTTATGATAGTGTTTCAGGCAATATTATGGCCAACATTCAAAACAACGATAGTTTCGATTATGGCTGTACAGATATTTCTGTTATGCGAGCTGGAACAGGTGCTCAAATGTACGAGAACCCAGATTCCAACGAATTTGTAATGGACAAAGTCATCAAGGTGAATACTGAGTTCGGCAACACAGCCGGAGACGTTACAGGTGTATTCTATTTTACTGAAGCTGAAATTGCCGGTTGGGAAACCGCTACAGGAAAAGTAAGAGCAGACCTATACATCATTAGGGAAGTAAATGGCAATGTGGAAGATATTGTTCCTGCAACCATTGGTAGTTATGCCTCAGATGTAACGCTTCAAGGAAGTTTTACTGGTGCAGATGGTGATTTCTATTTTGGACCATTGAATGCTTATTTGAGTGTTGAGAATTATACTTTTAGTAATAGTGTTGGATTATACCCGAACCCTACTACTAATGTATTAAACATTTCACTTGCCAATGCAAATGAGTTACCAGACAACTACACTATTTATAATATGTTAGGTCAAGTTGTACTTAGTAAGCACATTGCTAATGAAGCTGATTTATCTATCAATACGTCTAGCTTAAGCAATGGGATGTATTTTATTAAAATAGCTAAAGAATCCAGTCAGGTTTCTTTACCATTTATCAAGAAATAAATCTTATAATATAAATAAACTTAAAAGAGGATTGATGTTTATCAATCCTCTTTTTTTATTTTTGAAGAAACAAATCACCTCTTGGAAATTTACAAGTCTCTTAAACTCGATTTAAATTTTAAAACGGTTGTTACCATAGGCACTTTTGATGGTGTTCATATAGGGCACCGGAAAATTATTGAACGCTTGGTTCAAACTGCCAAAAAAAGCCAATTACATTCGGTAGTCCTAACATTTTTCCCTCATCCCAGAATGGTCTTGCAAAAAGATGCCAACATCAAACTTATCAATACCATAGAGGAGCGCAGTAGGATTCTGGAACAACTTGGGTTGGATGTGTTGGTCATTAAAAAGTTCACCAAAGAATTCTCACGATTAACAGCAGAAGCTTTTGTTTCCGAAATATTGGTGAAACAACTTCAAGTTAAAAAAATCATTATTGGTTACGACCACCATTTTGGAAGAAATAGAGCGGCCAATATAGACGATTTAAAGGCTTTTGGAAACATGTACGATTTTGAAGTAGAAGAAATTTCCGCTCAAGATATCAACGAAGTATCGGTTAGTTCCACAAAAATTAGAAAAGCACTAAACAGTGGCGACTTAAAGACTGCCAATAAATATTTAGGCGCTAATTACATACTCTCCGGAAAGGTTGTAAAAGGAAAAGGCCTTGGAAACACCCTTGGGTTTCCTACTGCAAACATACACATTAAAGAATCCTATAAACTCATTCCAAAACATGGTGTTTATATTGTAAAAGCTACCATTAAAACACAAACTGTTTTTGGTATGATGAATATTGGTACCAACCCAACCATAGATAGCAACAACCAGCAATCCATAGAAGTACATTTTTTTAATTTCAACGAAGCTATTTATAACAAAAACTTGGTGATTGAACTATTGGATAGAATCAGGGACGAAAAAAAATTCGATTCCTTGGATCATTTAAAAAACCAGCTACAAAAGGATAGGCTAACGGCTTTGCAATACATAGAAAAATGCCATGCTCAATAAATTACTCTTTAAACATATAGACAACAGTTCCTTAATAGTTTTTAGGATTATTTTTGGTCTGTTGTGTTTTTTAGAGTCGGTTGGAGCCATTTTTACAGGTTGGATTAAAAGAACCCTTATTGAACCTGAATTCACCTTTTCATTTATAGGTCTGGAATGGTTACAACCCCTTCCAGGCAATTGGATGTACGCGTATTACTCAGTTATGGGCGTTTTTGGTTTGTTAATAATGATAGGTTACAAATATAGGTTAAGCACCATCATGTTTACCATACTTTGGGCTGGAACTTATTTCATGCAAAAGGCATCTTATAACAATCATTATTATTTATTGATTTTATTAAGTGGAATTATGGTTTTTCAACCAGCAAACACCTATTACTCCCTAGATGCCAAAAAAAATCCAGGCATCCAACAAATAGCTATGCCAAATTGGTGCAGACTCCTATTTATTTTACAAATGTTTATTGTCTATACCTATGGAGCCATTGCCAAAATTTACCCAGATTGGTTGGATACCACGTTTATAGAGATTTTAATGAAAAGCAAACAACATTACATACTTATAGGCGACTTGTTGCAACAAAAATGGGTACATTATTTTTTGGCTTATGGTGGTATTTTATTTGATGGGTTGATTATTCCTTTGTTGCTATATAAACCCACTAGGAAATGGGCATTTTTTGCATCCATATTCTTTCATTTGTTTAACTCCATTGTGTTTCAGGTTGGGATTTTCCCTTATTTATCGTTGGCATTCGCATTGTTCTTTTTCGAGCCAAAAACCATCCATCATATCTTCTTAAAAAAGAAACCGTTTTACAATGAAAATGAGATTATTGTTCCTGCATATAAACGCATCTTGATAACCTTAGGCGCTGTGTATTTTATTATCCAGATAGCTCTTCCGTTAAGACATCATTTTATAGAAGACAATGTGCTGTGGACCGAAGAAGGTCACAGGATGTCTTGGCGCATGATGCTGCGTTCCAAACAGGGATTTGCTATTTATAAAGTGGTTAACAATAAAACAAAAAAATCAACCATCATTCAACTTAACGACTATTTGACCAATAAACAAATTCATTTGGTATCCACAAAACCAGATGTGATTTGGCAATTTTCGCAACGATTAAAGGATATCTATGCCAAAAAAGGGGAAGAAGACATTTCTGTATATGTAGATTGTAAAATCAGCATCAATGGATCCCCTTACAAACAACTTATCAATCCAGAGGTGGATTTAACCTCTGTAACATGGGATCCGTTTAAACATTGCGAATGGATTATGCCACAACCAAAACTGTGAGATAAAAAAGTCTTAAGCGCTAAAAAAGCAAAGGAAATATTACAGCCATTAAAAGCCAGCTTTCTATCCCTTTCACACAAAGTGCTTGCCTGTCTTTCTAATCATGTATCATTTTTATTTCTAAAGAGCCAACAATTAAACCTTGCAAGAAGGATTAAATATCTTGGCAATTCCTTAAATTTGTCGCTTAAATTTCATAAAACATGTTACAAGTACCTTTTATTAGAGAAAACAAAGAAGACGTCATTAAAAGATTAGCCGTTAGAAATATAGACGCTAGCCAAATGATAGAAGACGTTATTTCTTTAGATGAAGACAGAAGACACACCCAAACACTCTTAGATAATGCCTTGGCGGAATCCAATACCTTATCCAAAGAAATAGGGAACTTGTATAAATTGGGGAAAGCAGCAGAAGCCAATGTTTTAAAAGAAAAAACCATCGAACTTAAAGAAACCACCAAATCTTTAACCGAAAGCTTAAACGAAACCATTGAAGCTTTAAACCAATTGTTGTACAAAATCCCAAACATACCTCATCTTTCTGTTCCAAAGGGAAGCACAGAAGATGATAACGAAATTGTTTATAGCGAAGGGACCATCCCGTTGTTGCATGAAGAAGCACTGCCACATTGGGAATTGGCTAAAAAATACGATATCATAGATTTTGAGTTGGGCAACAAAATCACTGGAGCTGGTTTTCCAGTTTACAAAGGAAAAGGAGCCAGATTACAACGTGCCTTAATTGCTTATTTTTTAGATAAGAATACAGCTGCTGGATATACCGAATATCAATTACCTCATTTGGTAAACGAAGCTTCAGGTTTTGGCACAGGACAACTGCCAGACAAAGAAGGTCAAATGTACCATGTTACAGAAGACAACTTATACTTGATTCCTACAGCAGAAGTACCTGGAACCAATATTTTTAGGGATGTTATTTTAAACGAATCCGATCTACCTATTGGAATTACAGGTTACACACCTTGTTTTAGAAGAGAAGCTGGAAGCTATGGTGCCCACGTAAGAGGTTTAAACCGTTTGCATCAATTTGATAAGGTGGAAATATTACGTGTGGAACATCCAGAGCGTTCCTATCAAGCTTTGAACGAGATGGTAGAACATGTGAAAACCATTTTAAAGGAATTGAAATTGCCATACAGGATTTTAAGGCTTTGTGGTGGCGATATTGGGTTTACTGCTGCACTAACCTTCGATTTTGAAGTGTTTTCAACAGCTCAAGATAGATGGTTGGAAATCTCATCTGTGTCCAATTTTGAAACCTTCCAAGCCAACAGACTGAAACTTCGTTTTAAAAATTCTGAAGGAAAAAACGAATTGGCACATACCTTAAACGGAAGTTCTTTGGCGTTGCCAAGAGTGCTTGCCGGTATCTTAGAAAACTATCAAACCAATGATGGTATTGTAATTCCTGACGTTTTAGTACCATATACTGGATTCAAAATAATTAATTAAACCTGTAGGATTATTCCTATTTTATCGATAAAACGCTAAAAACAAACGTTGTTTAACGAATTTTTAGCGTTTTGTTTTGTTTTTTAAAATATTTTTTTCAAGTTAGTACTCCCAAACAAAAAACCTACTTATAATGAAAAATGTGATTCGTATTTTTCTCCTTCTTGCCTTAGTAGTATTAGCAAGTAAAGTTTTGTTTTCGGATTTTCATTTACCAAGTTCCGAAAACAAGACATTAACTGTTGCTGCCACTAAATAATGATTTGGTAATTATTATTGCCCCAATCGAGTAATTGAATCATGTTAAGTAAACAAGATTAATAGCACATTTATTTTGGTTGGTAAAATGCCTGAAGTTTCTTCGGGCATTTTTTTATCCTGTAAAAGAATGGCCTCATTCATTTAAGCATCTTAAATCATTCTTAAAAATAGGGTTTCATACAGGTTCTAAAAGCCACTTTTGTTATATTTACACAAAGTAATGCCATGAGATTTCTATTTGTCATAAGTTTTTTATGCTGTTTCAACATGTTTTCGCAAGAAGATATTGTTGCTGCTGAATATTATAAAAATGGTGATTTTGAAAAAGCCTTACTCTCCTATAAAAAGCTCTACAACAAGTCGCCCAACAACAACACCTATTTGCTGCAGTTAGTGAAATCCCTTCAGCAATTGGAGAAATATCAAGAAGCAGAAACCTTGCTTTTAGAGCAGATTTCCAGAGTTAATTACCCACCTTTATTAATTGAATTAGGCTATAATTATCAGTTACAAAACAATATCATAAACGCTGAAACATATTACGAAAGTGCCTTAAAAACCATAGACCAAAATCCAAATTTTGTATTTGTAGTTGGAAAGGCTTTCGAAGACAGGTCTTTGCTGGACCAAGCCATTACTGCCTATGAAAAAGCCATGGTGTTAAAACCGGATTTAAATTTTAATGTGCAATTGGCTCGTATTTATGGCGATCAAGGAAATGTGGAAAAAATGTTTGAAAGCTATTTGAATTTTGTGGAGCTGAATGACTCTTATATAAACACCATAAAAAGGGCTTTTAGTGAATTTATAAGTGAAAACAGCGACAACAAAAACAATGTGTTGCTAAAACGCATCTTATTGAAAAAAATTCAAACAGACCAAAATTTATTATGGAACGAAATGCTAAGCTGGCTTTTTGTACAACAAAAAGATTACAACAAAGCATTTACACAAGAAAAAGCCATGTTTTTTAGACAACCGGAAAGCTTAGACAGGATTGAGGAACTGGCACATATAGCTTTGGCAGATAAGGCCTATCAAGTGGCTCTGGACATCTTTACCTACCTAACCGAAACAGCCCAAGACCTGGACACCAAGCTTAAAGCATATTACAATCTTATTGAAATTAAAACCCAACTGGCAACCAAAGAAGAATACAACAGTATTTTAAGTGAATACAAAGCTGTTTTTGACGCTTATGGAACACATACTAAAACACTGTTCATACAAATTTCTTACGCGCATTTTTTAGCATTTTACAAACATGAACCCAATCAGGCTGTTTCTGTTTTAAAACAAAGCTTGGAACTGCCATTAAACTCCTTTCAAGAAGCTGGTGTTAAATTGGAACTTGGTGATGTTTTGGTGTTACAGGAAAAGTTTAACGAAGCCCTTATTTATTACACCCAAGTACAACGCAATTTAAAAAACAGTACCTTGTCCCAAGAAGCTCGATATAAAGTGGCAAAAACCAGTTATTACAAAGGCGATTTTAAATGGGCAGAATCTCAGCTTAAAATTTTAAAGTCCTCCACTTCACAATTAATTGCCAACGATGCCTTGGACCTCATGTTGCTTATTACAGACAATAAATACGAAGATTCCACACAAACTGCTTTAAAACTTTATGCCAAAGCAGATTTAATGGCTTTCCAGAACCAAACAGATAATGCCATTGAACTTTTAGATGAGATTTTAACCAATCACAAAGGAAAAACCATTGAAGACCAAGCCCTATTTAAGCAGGCTCAATTGTTCGAAAAGAATCAGGAATACCATAGAGCCGAAGCAAATTACCAAGCCATTATTACCAATTTTAGTGATGATATCTTAGCAGACGACGCCTATTTTTTTCTAGCAGAATTATATAGAAAAAAACTGAATCAACCTGAAAAAGCCAAAGAACTATACGAAAAAATAGTTTTTAACTATCAAGACAGCATTTATTTTGTGGATGCCAGAAACAACTTTAGGTCACTGCGAGGTGATGCCATTAATTAATTCTTTTTACAATAAAATAATACACCTTTTGTAAAAACTCATCCAACATGTAAAGTTAATGATAGCTGAAACCAACAGACTTATAATTTCAAAACTAACTCTAGAGGATGCCTCTTTTATTCTAGAGCTTACAAACACACCTCATTTTATAAAATATGTTGGCAACAAAAACCTGAAAACTCTTGAAGACGCAAAAAACTATTTAAAAGAAGGCACTCTTAAAAGTTACAAGAACTTTGGGTTTGGGTTTTATAAATTGCAGCTTAAACAGGAACAAAACAAAACCATTGGCACTTGTGGCTTAGTAAAAAGAGAACAATTGGATCATGTGGACATTGGTTTTGCCATGTTGCCAAGTTATGAAGGGAAAGGATTTGGCTTGGAGGCTTCCAAAGAGATTTTAAAACTGGCCAAAAACACCTTTAAGCTCACTAGAATTTTGGCCATTACATTGCCAACAAATTCAAATTCCATCAAGTTACTGGAAAAATTAGGCTTAACTTATGAAAAAAGGGTAAAACCTTTTGAAGATGATGAAGAACTTCTGTTATTTGCAAAGGATTTACATTAAAATTCCAAGTTCCAATGCCTTATTAAAACCATTTAAAATTTATAATTTTAGCATTGTGATTCAAATAGGCACCTTTAACTTTAGACTCTTATACTTTTAAAAAATGATTATTTACAACGTTACCCTAAACATAGAAGAAAACATACACGATGAGTGGCTAAATTGGATTAAGGAACACATTCCTCAAGTTTTAGCTACAGGTAAATTTACAGATGCCAAATTAACCCGTGTACTGGTGGAGCAAGATATTGAAGGGTTTACCTACTCCATTCAATATAGAGCAAAATCCAGGGAAGATTTAGAAGCATATTACCAACATCATGCAGATAGATTAAGACAAGATGGCTTAAAACGCTTTGCAGACAAAATGCTGGCTTTTAGAACCGAATTGGAAATTATAGACGAATATTCCGTGACTTTTAACCCTTAAAACAAAAAACACTGTGTCCAAAGACCATCAAGTAAAAGCAAAAAAACATTTAGGACAGCATTTTTTAAACGATGAATCTGTGGCAGAAAAAATTGCTAACACCTTATCGTTTCATGGCTATAAGCACGTATTGGAAATTGGGCCAGGAATGGGCGTTTTAACAAAATACCTACTTCAAAAAGACACCATTACACATGTTATAGAAATAGATACAGAATCTGTAGAATATCTTAAAAACAACTATTTAAATTTAGCAAATAGGGTTATAGAGCAGGACTTTTTAAAATTCGATTTAAACCAGGTGTTCAATAACGAACCCTTTGCCATTATTGGTAATTATCCATATAACATTTCAACCCAAATTGTGTTTAAAACCCTAGAAATGCGAGACCAGATCCCCGAATTTTCCGGGATGTTTCAAAAAGAAGTTGCACAACGTATTTGCTCTAAAGAAGGCAGCAAGGTATATGGTATATTATCTGTTTTAACACAAGCCTTTTACCATGCCGAATACTTGTTTACAGTACCTCCACATGTATTCAATCCGCCACCAAAGGTAGATTCTGGCGTCTTGCTATTAAAACGTAAAGAAAACTTCACGCTTCCCTGTGACGAAACCTTACTTTTTAAAGTGGTTAAAACAGGGTTTCAACAACGAAGAAAAACACTTCGCAACAGTTTAAAAACTTTTAATTTATCCGATAATTTAAAAGCAAATAGTATCTTTGACAAACGTCCAGAACAATTATCAGTACAAGAGTTTATAGAACTTACGCTATTAATTGAAAACGATATTAATCCATAAAGCTTTTGTTTTTTCAACAAAGTGAAACGACAAGAAACCTCATGTCTGAAGAAAAAGAAAACATACAATTTGAATTAACCGATGAGCTTATTGAGCAAGTTGAACAACTTATCGAAACAAAAAACGATAAGGAACTTCAACAATTACTCAAAGGCTTTCATTATGCTGATATTGCCGAAATTTTAGATGAAGTCAATCTAGAGGAGGCTATGTATGTGATTAAACTTCTGGATTCCGAGACCACCTCTGATGTGTTGATGGAACTGGATGAGGACAACAGGGAAAAGGTCCTTAAAAACCTCTCAGCCAAAGAGATTGCCGAAGAAATTGAGGAATTGGACACAGATGATGCTGCCGATATTATAGCTGAACTTCCAGAAGAAAGACAACAAGAGGTTATCTCTCAAATCCTGGACGAAGAGCACAAAGCAGAAATCACCGAATTATTGGCCTACGACGAAGATACAGCTGGTGGTTTGATGGCCAAAGAGCTGGTAAAAGTTTTCGAAACCTGGACAGTTGCAGGCTGTTTACGTAGAATTAGAGGTCAAGCCAAAGATGTAAGAAGGGTTCACTCCATTTATGTGGTAAACAAACAAAATAAATTAATTGGCAGGTTGTCTTTAAAAGATTTAATAGTTGCCAAAAGCGATCAAAAAATTGCAGATATCTACATTAAAAGTGTGGATTATGTTAAAGTGGATGAAGATGTGGAAGAAGTGGCAAGGGTCATGCAAAAATACGATTTGGAAGCCATTCCAGTTGTTGATGAAGACATGGTGCTTCTTGGTCGAATTACCATTGATGACATTGTGGATGTAATAAGGGATGAAGCAGATAAAGATTATCAAATGGCTGCAGGTATTTCCAGGGATGTAGAAGCAGATGATAGTATCTGGAAATTAACCATAGCGCGCTTGCCTTGGTTGCTTATTGGCATGTTTGGTGGCTTGGGAGCTGCAAGCATTATCGAGCATTTTAACCAAAGTATGGGAAGTTTTATCGTGCTTTTAAGTTTTGTGCCACTTATTCAAGCAACTGCTGGAAATGTTGGTGTACAGTCTTCTGCCATTGTGGTTCAAGGGCTTGCTAACGATAGTGTGGATGGCAACATTTTAAAGCGCCTATTTAAAGAATTTATTTTGGGTTTGGTTAATGGATTTGCCATTGCGTTAATAGGTTTGGGCATTACACACTTTGTGTTTGGAACACCATATATTGTTTCCATTACCATAGCCATTGCTTTGGTTGCTGTTATTATTATGGCAGCACTTATAGGTACCTTTATTCCTATATTTTTAGACAAAAGAGGGATTGATCCAGCTGTGGCCACAGGACCTTTTATTACCACAAGCAACGATGTTTTTGGAATTCTTACCTACTTTTTAATTGCCAAACTAATTTTAGGGTTTTAATGATGAAAATCCTCCATCTAGATACCAATCATCCCTTGCTTATAAAGCAGCTCAACGAGTTGGGATTTCAAAACCACCAAGAGTACACTGCTTTAAAAAAAGATATTGAAACTATCATTTCAAATTACGATGGAATAATTATTAGAAGTTGCTTTAACATAGATAAAACGTTTTTGGATGCAGCAAAAAACTTAAAGTTTATTGGAAGGGTTGGTGCTGGTTTAGAAAATATAGATTGCGATTATGCCGAAAAAAAAGGGGTTATTTTAATTTCCGCTCCAGAAGGCAATAGCAATGCCGTAGGCGAACATACCTTAGCTTTGCTCCTATCCTTATTCAACAAGCTCAACAAAGCCGATAGTGAAATTCGTGTAGGCAAATGGTTACGGGAAGACAATAGAGGCTTGGAACTCGATGGGAAAACCGTTGGAATTATAGGATATGGCAACATGGGAAAAGCCTTTGCAAAAAAACTGAGAGGTTTTGATGTTGATGTGCTATGTTACGACATAAAAGCCAACGTAGGAGATAAAAATGCCAAACAAGTGTCTTTAGCAACATTTCAAGAACAAGTAGATGTTGTAAGCTTGCATACGCCACAAACAGAACTGACCAAAAAAATGGTAAATTCTAAATTTATCCATGCATTTAATAAGTCCTTTTGGTTATTAAATACAGCTCGTGGTAAAAGTGTTGTAACAAACGATTTGGTTTCGGCTTTAAAAACAGGAAAAATTTTAGGAGCTGGATTGGATGTTTTGGAATACGAAAAAGCCTCATTTGAGAATTTATTTAAAAATAACGATGAAAACATGCCAGAGGCATTTCGATATTTAATTCAAGCACAAAATGTAATCTTAACGCCTCATGTAGCTGGATGGACGGTTGAAAGCAAGGAAAAATTGGCCCAAACCATTGTAGATAAAATAAAAGCTATCCCAAAGCTTCGAAATTGTTAACTTTACAACCTAAAGGAAACAAAACATATGCAATACCAAGCAAATTCACCAGAAGATTATATAAGTCAAGCACCTGAAGCGAGACAAAAGGCCTTAAAAAAACTAAGGGAAACCATTAAAACCAACCTTCCAGAAGGGTTTGAAGAAGGCATACAATATGGGATGATTGGATATTATGTGCCACATAGCCTGTATCCAGATGGCTATCATTGCTCACCAAAGGAACCTTTGCCTTTTATGAGTTTTGCATCGCAAAAAAACTCCATCAACCTGTATCATAGTGGTATATATGCTGTTCCGAAAATACATGATTGGCTTGTTAGCGAATATCCAAAACACTGTAAACGAAAATTGGATATGGGAAAAAGCTGTATTCGTTTTAAAAAACCCGAAGAGATTCCCTTCGAGCTTATTGCAGAACTATCCCAAAAGATGACTGTGGAAGATTGGGTTCAGGTTTATGAACAAACCATTAAAAAATAAAATGCTGCAAGGTTTTTTTTACCTTTTAGGTATTCAAAAAAAAATATTTACTAATATGAGGTTTCCTCCTTCCTGTCTATAGTCAGGTTGTTCTGGAAATTAAAAAATAATGTTCAAAATGAAAAAACGCGTTACAGGAATAGGTGGTTTATTTTTTAAAACCAAAGACCCCAAAGCCACCAAAGAATGGTACCAGAGACATCTTGGGTTTAATACAGACGATTATGGCTGTACCTTTTGGTGGAAAGACCAAGATGGCAAGGATTGTTCCACACAATGGAGTCCTTTTCCAGAGGAAAGCAACTATTATGAACCTTCAAAAAAAGATTTCATGTTTAATTATCGTGTAGAAAATTTACACGAATTAATGACTGCCTTAAAAGCAGAAGGTGTCACGATTGTTGGAAACATAGAAGAATATGAATATGGTAAATTTGGTTGGATCCTGGATAACGATGGCAATAAAATAGAATTATGGGAACCTATTGATAAAGCCTTTCAATAACATATAAAAAGCTGTCGCTTGTTTTTAGTTTTAACTTAAATTAAAAGCATAACTCCTTAATTTTCATTATCTTTAGTAGGCAAATTCTAAATTTTAAAATCATGTCTGAAGAAAATAAAAACTTTGAAGATGGAACCTATGAGAATGGTCCGAAATATTCGAATGAGGTTTTAAAAGATGGCAAAACCCTAGCGATTATAGCACACATGACCATAATTGGATGGGTTATTGCTTTTGTTATGAACAATAATGCCAAAAATGCTTATGCATCGTTTTACATCAGGCAATCTCTAGGTATTATGTTAGGTATCTTAATCTTTAGCTTTGTTCCAGTAATTGGTTGGTTTGTAAATGTTGGGTTCTTTATTTTATGGATTATTAGCCTAATTGGTTCCTTAAGTGGCGAATTGAGACATATTCCTTTTTTGGGAAACCAATTTCAGGAATGGTTTCATTCCTTTTAGGCATTTAATTTTCCAATGTAGGTTGGTAATCCAATGGAAGTGCATCTCCTACGCGTTGTTCTCCCATATAGCCTGAAAAAGAAATAGCATTAACTGGAGAATAGTTTCCTAAACTATTCACGTAAAAATAAGTGTCTAAAGGTGTAATTGTAGATTGGCAACCAAACGGATCAACAACTTCTAAAGCTTTATACAAGCGTACTTTAATTAAATTATCATGTTGCGTTTTGTATAAACTTAAATAGTTTTCTATAGGAATTTGTTCTTTATTATAATAAAAAGTAAAGCGATCCTTAATTAAAGTATCTTTAAAAAGGGCTCTCATAAAATACAAAACCGATCCTTTATAAGCTTCTTCTCTTCTTTTATCTATTCTATTTTTAGGCTCATCTAATAACGATTTATAATATGAAGTCCCTTCATAATAAACACGTTCTACATATGGATGTCCATTGTGATTATTTGTAGAATTAATTTTATAAGTTACTTCAAAATCTTGTAAATCATATGCAATTTCATATTTTAAATTATCATTTTTTATAATGATAGGAGTTTTTGAAGTTGCTGTTAATTGCATTGATTTTTCATCAAACTTTAAAAATATTTCATCTTCATTTAATATGGAACAAGAACGAGCGTTTTTACTATACCCTAGAAAGTGTCTTTTAAACTGAATAAGTTTATGTTCTCTAGTCCAAGAATCTTGAGTACTTATAACTACTTCATTTAAAGTACTAATTTCTTCTTCTAGATAAAAGGTATAAACCTTGTCTTCAGAATAATTTTCTTGTACTATTTTCTTAAAGCCTAAAAATGAGACTACCAATGAGGTACGTATTTCTTGTATATCAAGCTTAAAAATACCCTTACTGTTCGTGATAGTACCTATGGTAGTGTTATTGAAATAAACAGTAACCCCTTCCATAGGTTCCTGAGTTTTTTTGTTGTAAACAACACCCGAAACTTGTTGTGCTTGTAAACTACAAATACTTAAAAAAAACAGGAAGCTGGCTAATTTAAAGTTGATTTGGAACATAATATTTGGGCTTTATAATAATAGTTATTTAAGCATCATTCTGTTCAGAGAGTTTTTGTTCCAATTCAGCTTGAAATTCTTCCATAACAGGTTTTACAGTACTTTCCGGTAAGTCGGCAATTTTTATGTACATCAAGCCATCCACCGAATTGTTAAACAAAGGATCCACATTAAAGGCTACCAATTTGGCATTTTGTTTGATGTATTTTTTAAGCAATACTGGCAATCGCAAAGCACCTGGTTCTACCTCATCTATAATTTTGTCAAACTTGTTTAAATCGGCTTCGGTTTCATCAAAAACAAAATCTTTATCTGCATCTTTCAGTTTTACTTTAAACTCTTTTTTTGGATGCACATATTGTGCAATGTATGGATCGTAATAATGAGATTTCATAAACTCAATCATTAACGATTTTGAGAAATTTGAAAACTGGTTGCTAATACTTACTCCACCTATTAAAAATTTGTGTTCAGGATAACGCAACGTAGTGTGTACTATGCCTTTCCATAGCAAAAATAATGGCATGGGTTTTTGTTGATATTCTTTTATTATAAAGGCTCGACCCATTTCTATGGATTCGCTCATCATTTTAAACAATTCGGGCTCAAACCTAAATAAATCCTGAAGGTAAAATCCGTCTATCCCATATTTGGCATAAATCTCAGAGCCTAATCCCATTCTGTAAGCACCAGCTACAAGCTGTTGATCGCTGTCCCAAAGAAACATATGGTGGTAATAGGTATCAAAAGTATCTAGGTCTATGGCTTCATTTGTACCTTCGCCAACTTCCCTAAAAGTAATTTCACGCAATCTGCCTATTTCCCTTAAAATGTTCGGTATTTCGGTAGATGTGGCCAAAAATACCTCGTAATTCTTGCTTTGCAACAACCTACAATCCCCTTTTCTTAATGCTTCCACCTCTTGGTTCATGATGTCTTTTGAAATTGGCGTTACAATTCGTTTTGGTGGTTTTGGCACTTTTAAGGTGGATGAGATATTGCTTAATAAATTTCCTTTTTCATCAAACGAATTGGAAAGCATATAGGTTTTTTTTCTAATGAATTCTGAAAATTCATCAAGGCTTTGATGTTCCTTTTGGTCTGCAACCGAAATTGGCCTTCCTATTCTTACTTTTATGGTTCTACGTTTTTGAGTTAGCAATTCCGATGGCAGCTTTGCCGTTCTAAACGTATCGCTAATCTTGGATAACTTATAAAAAAGTGTGCTGTTTTTGGCATGGAAATATATTGGTACCACAGGTACTTCAGCTTTTTGAATAAGCTTCATGGCTGCTTCTTCCCAAGGTTTGTCTACCAATAATTTCCCGTCTCTATAAGTAGAAACTTCACCAGCTGGAAACACACCAAGTGGATGCCCTTCTTGCAAGTGTTTTATCGCATTTTTAAAACCTGCAATACTAGATTTAACATCCTTCCTGTCTTCAAAAGGATTTACTGGCATAATGTAAGGTTTTAATGGCTCTATTCTATGAAGAAGGAAATTGGCTATAATTTTAAAATCCTCTCGTTGTTCCAGCATTAATTTTAAAAGCAAAATGCCATCAATCCCGCCAAGTGGATGATTGGAAACCGTAATGTAAGCGCCATCTTTTGGCAATCGTTTTAAATCTTCTTCCGGGATTTCGAATTTAATTTGGAATTCGTGCAAAATACCATTTAAAAAATCTACCTTTTCAAGGTGTTTGTTTCTGTTGTAAATATCGTTTAGGGTAGATATTTTAAGCACTTTCATAAGTATCCATCCAATAAACGTCCCTACAAATCCGTAAGAATCCAATTGTATGGCTTTAGCCACTTCTTTGGCCGACACCAATCCTGTATCTGGTTGCTTTGTCATGAATACAAATGTAATGAAAATGTTTATTTTGTAACTATTTGCATGGTTTCGTGCGTTAATTGTTTCAGTAACACTTCCTTATCTTTTTCCAACTGTTTTATAGCTAGTTCATTATAATGCCTTATGGTGTATAAGGATACGTTTTCCGTACAGGTTACTTTAAACTTTGCTTTTAAGTGTTGTAATAACTTTTCCAGGTTTTTATACATATTGTCCACACATACCGAAAAACTGATGGCAGAATTTTGAATCACGTCCACCTTCATTTTATATAAGTGCAACAATTTGAAAATCTCGCTGATATTATCCTCCACTATGTATGAGAAATCCAAAGAAGACAAGGAAATCAGCACCTGGTTTTTCTTTACGATAAAACATGGAATCTGTGGATCCAGTCCTGCTTCCTTACTAACCATGGTGCCTTTGTTTTCTGGTTGTAAAAACGATTTTACAAACAAAGGAATTTCTTTTCGTTGCAAAGGCTGCAAGGTTTTGGGATGAATTACGGAAGCCCCATAAAAAGCCAACTCTATGGCTTCTCTATACGATATTTTGTTTAACAAATGGGCGTTTTCAAAATACCTTGGATCGGCATTTAAAACACCTGGAACATCTTTCCAAATAGTCACGCTTTGGGCATTTAAGCAGTAGGCAAAAATAGCAGCTGTATAGTCACTACCTTCTCGTCCTAAAGTAGTTGTAAAATTGTTGGCATCACTACCTAAAAACCCTTGAGTGATGTTTAACTGGGTTCTGTTAAATTGCGTTGCAATACGCTCTTGAGATGCTTCCCAATCTACATGGGCACTTCTATAATAATTGTCTGTTTTTATAAAGTCCCTAACATCCAACCACTGGTTTTTCAAGCCCACGTCGTTTAAATACTCACTAACAATGGTTGTGGAAACCAATTCTCCATAACCAATGACCTGATCGTAAACAAAATTATAATCTGGCGATTTATTTCTGTCCATAAAAGCTGTTAGCTCATTAAATAAAGCTGTTATTTTTTTATATACAGCGTGTTGCTCATTGTCAAACAGGTCCAACAAAATACCATTGTGAAATTTTATAACCTCTTGAAGTGAACTTTGAAGTTCGCCTTTGTTATCAAAGTAATTGGCAATAACCTTTTCCAAGGCATTGGTGGTTTTTCCCATGGCAGAAACTACCACCAAGGTATTTTTATATCCAGTTTTATTTAAAACATTTACTAAGTTTTTTACGCCTTTGGCATCTTTAACCGATGCTCCTCCAAATTTAAATACTTGCATTACAATTTTGATAAATATGCTTTAATTCCTTTTTCGTTTAAGTGCACCACATCCCAATCCCGCATCACGTTGGCTCCTTTCTTTTCATAAAATGCAATGGCTGGTTCATTCCAGTCCAATACCTCCCAACTTATACGCTTTACCCCTAACTGGTTGCCATATCTTACGACTTCATTTAACAACAAGGTTCCAATATTATGACCTCTCATGTTCTGGCTCACAATTAAATCTTCCAAATGCAACACAGGGCCTTTCCAGGTGGAATAACGTTTGTAAACCAAAGCGATTCCTTGAATTTTTTCAGCTACTTCTGCAACAAAACATTCAAATTCTGGTTGTTCCTTAAAACCATCACGCTGTAAATCTGCAACAGAAATTTCCACAGCATCTGGTTCCTTCTCAAACACTGCCAATTCCTTAATTAATTTAAGAACAGCAGCCATATCTTCTTTTTTCGCTTTACGAATAGAGATTTTCATAAAAAAAATTTGGGATAAAGATAGTTTAAAGTTGCTTATTATCTCATATTTATCTTTTTTGAAAACGTTATAGTTTGTTAAAAAATACGATATTTGCAATACAATCAACATACTAAAACTTCATGTCTAGAAAAAATCAAACTTTAGGAGAATTTATTATTGAAAATCAAGCCTCTTTTAAATATACTTCTGGAGAATTGTCTCGACTTATCAACTCCATTCGTTTAGCAGCCAAGGTAGTTAACCACGAAGTGAACAAAGCTGGACTGGTAGATATTATTGGTGCTGCTGGAGACACAAACATACAAGGGGAAGACCAACAAAAACTAGACGTGTATGCCAATGAGAAGTTTATTCAAACTTTAAAAAACAGAAATATTGTTTGTGGTATAGCCAGTGAAGAAGAAGATGATTTTATTACCATTAATAGTCAAGACGAAAACAACCAAAACAAATATATTGTTTTAATAGATCCTTTGGATGGCTCTTCAAACATTGATGTCAATGTCTCTGTTGGAACTATCTTTTCCGTATACAGACGTGTAACTCCAGTTGGAACTCCAGTAACCATCGAGGATTTTCTTCAGGAAGGCAACAAACAGGTTGCTGCTGGATATGTGGTTTATGGCACTTCAACCATGTTGGTTTATACCACTGGAGATGGTGTGAATGGTTTTACGCTCAATCCTGCCATTGGCACCTTCTATTTATCGCATCCAAAAATGACCTTTCCTGAAAATGGCAGAATTTATTCAGTAAACGAAGGAAATTATATTCATTTCCCTCAAGGTGTTAAGGATTACATTAAGTATTGCCAAATGGAAGAAGGCGACAGACCTTATACCAGCAGATACATTGGGTCCTTGGTATCAGATTTTCATAGAAACATGATTAAAGGTGGTATTTATCTGTACCCAAAAAGCTCCAAAAATTCCAATGGAAAACTACGCTTGCTTTACGAATGTAACCCAATGGCTTTTTTGGCCGAACAAGCCAAAGGCAAAGCCAGCGATGGTTTTAATAGAATTATGGATATAAAACCAACCGAATTGCACCAACGTGTTCCTTTTTTCTGTGGCAGTAAAAACATGGTGGAAAAAGCCGAAGAGTTTATGAGAAACGCCAAATAAACCTTTTACATATTGCATAAAAAAAGCGAATGGCACTACAGGTTCCATTCGCTTTTTTTATCTTAAAATAGATGTTGTTATCTATTCATGTTTCTTATTTCTTCAGAAAAAGTATCTAAATCCACACCATTGCTTACCAAAGTCAATGCTTTGTCCACAACATACTTTACGTTGTCTGGACTAAAGCCCAAACCAACTGCTATTTTTTTAAGAACAATCTCTTCGCTGTCCCCTTTAATGTGATCTACATAAACCATTCTTGCCAAATCGTATAAACGCTCCAAACGTCTTTCGTAAGATGTAGGAGGGTTAATTGGGTGAGACTGGTAGTCTTTTAAGATGGTTTTATACTCGTCTTCACTAATATCCAAATTACGAGCCAAACGGTCTAAAAACGCTTTCTCATCATCTGTAATAATTCCATCGTCCATAGCCACTCTAACTATAGCTGCAAAGTGGTCTGCGTTACGTTGTTTAAATCCGCTATCAAATAAATCTAAAAATGACATATAATCTTGTTTTTTAAAGTGCTGCAAATATAATCAAAGATACTACCTTTTAAAATATAAACTTTGCTTTTTTTAACGCTACAAACCAACATGGCATTCAAGAAATAAATTCCGGTCATATTAAATAGGAAACTTTATATTTGCACTGCTAAGAATCATGGATTCATTAAAATAAATTGTCTTGAGTAAAACTGTTCTCTCGCAAACATATGCACAGGCTTTGCAAACGCAAAATCTGCAATCTGCTATTGCCCAAAATCAAAGTAAAACACATTTAAAAGGCCTTGTAGGCTCATCGTTGTCCTTTGTTTTAACCGAAACATTCAAGCAAGCAAACAAACCTTTTCTGCTTGTTTTTAACGATAAAGAAGAAGCTGCTTTTTACCTCAACGATTTGGAGGTATTACTGAACGATAAAGACGTGCTTTTTTATCCTGGAAGCTACAGAAGACCTTACCAAATAGAAGAAACAGACAATGCCAATGTGCTTTTAAGGGCTGAAGTTTTGAACCGAATAAATTCCCGAAAAAAACCAGCTATTATTGTTACATATCCAGATGCACTTTTTGAAAAAGTTGTGACAAGGAAAGAGTTGGAACGAAATACGCTAAAAATTTCGGTCAACGATAAGTTGTCCATAGACTTTGTAAACGAAGTCCTGTTTGAATACAAATTCAAACGTGTGGATTTTGTAACCGAACCAGGAGAATTTTCGGTTCGTGGTGGTATCGTGGATGTCTTTTCTTTTAGTCACGACGAGCCTTATAGAATTGAGTTTTTTGGAGACGATGTGGATAGTATTCGAACTTTTGATGTGGAAACACAGCTATCTACAGAACAAATCAAGAAAATTAACATCATTCCCAATGTTGCCAACAAACTTTTGGAAGAAAGCAGACAAGGTTTTTTAAATTATATCGCTTCCAAAACGGTCATTTTTACCAAAAACAGCGATATCTTGTTTTCTAGAATAGACGATTTTTTTGAAAAAGCCGTAGAAGCCTTTAAAAATCTATCATCGGAATTAAAACATGCAGAGCCTGACGAATTGTTTTGCAATTCAACATTATTAAAAAAGCAGTTATTGGATTTTACCTTGGTGGAATTTGGGTCACAAGCTGTATTTGGTCATTCAGGGCCTTTCAACTTCGCTCAAGACAAGCCACACGAAGAGTCTCAAACCGTTCAATTTAACACCTCTCCACAACCATCCTTTAACAAACAGTTCAACTTATTAATTGAAAACCTCAACACCAATCACGAGAATGGTTATACCAACTACATAGCTTGTGTTAGCGAGCAGCAGGCCAAACGATTTCATGATATTTTTGAAGATTTGGAGGAACAGGTACATTACAAAACCATTGTACTTTCCCTTTACCAAGGTTTTATAGACAAGGATTATAAAATAGCTTGTTATACAGACCACCAAATTTTTGAGCGTTATCATAAATTTCACCTAAAAAATGGCTATGCCAAAAAGCAAGCCATTACCCTAAAAGAACTTACAAACTTGGAGATTGGCGATTATGTTACACATATAGACCATGGAATTGGCAGGTTTGGTGGTTTGCAAAAAATAGATGTTGAAGGAAAAAAACAAGAAGCGATAAAATTGGTTTATGGCGAACGGGACATCTTGTATTTAAGTATTCATTCGCTACATAAAATCACAAAATTCAATGGTAAGGATGGCAAACCTCCAAAAATTTACAAATTAGGGTCTGCTGCCTGGAAAAACCTCAAGCAAAAAACCAAATCCAGAGTCAAGGAAATTGCTTTTAACCTAATTCAGGTTTATGCCAAAAGAAAATTGGAAAAAGGATACCAATACCATCCAGACAGTCACATGCAACTGGAATTGGAATCTTCGTTTATCTACGAAGACACGCCAGACCAAATCACTGCCACTGCAGACATAAAAGCTGATATGGAAAGTGAAAGACCCATGGACCGATTGGTTTGTGGCGATGTTGGTTTTGGCAAAACAGAAGTCGCCATTCGTGCTGCTTTTAAAGCCGTGGACAACGGGAAACAAGTTGCTGTTTTGGTACCTACAACCATTTTGGCCTATCAACATTCCAGAACCTTCAAAGAACGTTTAAAAGATTTTCCTGTAACAGTGGATTATTTAAACCGTTTTAGAACTGCCAAAGAAAAACGGGAAACCTTGGAACAGTTGGAAAATGGTCAAGTGGACATTATTATTGGAACCCATCAGTTAGTAAATAAAAATGTAAAGTTTAAGGATCTGGGCTTATTGATAGTTGATGAGGAACAAAAATTTGGAGTGGCTGTAAAAGACAAATTAAAAACCCTTAAAGAACAGGTGGATGTGCTTACCTTAACAGCAACGCCAATCCCTAGAACCCTTCAGTTTAGTTTAATGGCAGCCAGGGATTTATCGGTTATCACAACACCTCCACCAAACCGTTATCCTATAGAGAGTCATGTAATACGTTTTAACGAAGAAACCATAAGGGACGCCATTACTTACGAAATACAACGTGGTGGACAAATTTTCTTTATCCACAATCGCATAGAGAACATCAAGGAAGTGGCAGGAATGGTTCAACGTTTGGTACCAGATGCCAAAATTGGGATTGGCCATGGACAAATGGAAGGTAAAAAACTGGAACAACTGATGCTCGCTTTTATAAATGGCGAATTTGATGTTTTAATTAGTACCACTATTGTGGAAAGCGGTTTGGATGTGCCAAATGCCAACACCATTTTTATTAACAATGCCAATAATTTTGGTTTAAGCGATTTACACCAAATGCGTGGACGTGTGGGACGAAGCAATAAAAAAGCTTTTTGCTACTTTATTACACCAGAATATGTAGCCATGACTGAAGATGCCAGAAAACGAATGACAGCATTGGAACAATTTTCAGAACTTGGCAGTGGTTTTAATATTGCCATGAAGGATTTGGAAATTCGTGGTGCAGGAGATTTATTGGGTGGCGAACAAAGTGGGTTTATTAATGATATTGGTTTTGACACTTATCAAAAAATATTGAATGAAGCCATTGAGGAATTGAAGGAAAATGAGTTTAAAGACTTATATAAAGACGATGGCAAAGAAAAAGAATATGTAAAAGATGTAACCATCGACTCTGATATTGAGATGCTTTTTCCAGACGATTATGTGAACAATATTTCTGAACGTTTAAACCTTTACACACAACTTAACAACCTAAAAACCGAAGAGGAACTTCAAAAATTCGAGACTGAAATCATAGATCGTTTTGGTGAATTACCAACCCAAGTAGTGGATTTGTTCAACAGTGTTCGGGTAAAATGGCTTGCCACTAAAATGGGTCTTGAAAAAGTAGTGATGAAACAAGGCAAACTCATTGGTTATTTTATAACCGATCAGAAAAGTGGTTTTTATCAAAGCAATGGTTTTACAAAAATTTTACAATACATCCAATCGCATCCTGGAGCTTGTAAAATGAAAGAAAAACAAACCAGAAACGGTTTGCGTTTGTTGCTTACTTTCGAAAACATTAAGACCGTAAAACAGGCTCTGGCAGTTTTAAGGCCTATTGTCAACTAATTTATGAGGTTCGTATTTATTTGATAAAGTTTTCACATTCTTCTTTGCCAATAAAAAGTGTGAGAGTTAAAAGTGGTAAAATGCATTTTCATAATGTGTAAGCTCTTCTGTGGATTTGTTTTTTATAATGGCAATTATATCAAAACGTGTTTCAAGAGGAATATCATTTTCAACAAGATAGGCGTCCATTGCTTTAACAAGAAGTTTAATTTTTCCTTTGCTTACAAAGCTATGAGGATCGCCAAACACATCAGAGTTTCTGGTTTTCACCTCTACACATGCAATACAATCGCCTGTTGGTGTTTTGGCAATTATATCTACTTCGGCTTTGTCGTAAAAGTAATTACGCTCCAGAATTTCATAGCCTTTTTTTAACAGGTATTCTGTTGCCAATTGTTCTCCCCATTCGCCAAGTTCGTTGTGATATGCCATTCCAGTTCCCTTGAATCAGAAATTGCTTTCCGTTAATTAAACCATTTTATCAGTCTCTTGCTAAAGATAACCATCTCTCACTCATTTAACAATAAGTAAATGTAAATTTCAAATTAAAAAGTAAATCGTACAATAAGTAGTACTTTTGTGTTTTCATCAAAAGCGCTGAACATGGCTACCATTAAATGTCCAAATTGTGGGATTTACAATACCAACAGAGATTATTGTGAGCATTGTGGGACTGTTTTATCCTATAAAATAAGACGGGAACTCGTTTTAAAAAAGGAAAAAGAGGAGCGCTTGAAACAAGAAGCTTTAAAAGAGAAGAAACCTGCTTTTTTTGAAAAATATATAAATCATCGTTTTCTAATAGTTAGAATTGGAGCTAAAATTATCCGTTCTATTTGGCTAGTTTTTATGGCAATTGGGATGTTTATAGCTTGGCTAGTTTCAGCCATTGCAGCATGAAAATCTTAAAAAATCATATCTTTTTAATTCTTTGCTTTTTTGCTTTTTTAATTTATTTGACAAACAAGTTCTCATTACCTCTTCCTAATTGGGTGTATTTTTATGTAAATGATTTATTATGCATGCCTATTGTGCTAGGTTTAAGTTTGGCAATACTACGTTTCATAAAAAAAACGGAAAGCATTTATGTACCTTTGGGTATTATCTTATTAATGACAGCATATTATGCCTTTTATTTTGAATGGCTTATGCCACAACTCCATACGCGATATACAGGAGATTTAATTGATGTGTTTCTTTATTTTTTAGGAGCAATATTATTTTATCTATTTCAAAAGCGATTGTTTTAATTTTAAAGATCTTAAATAGATGAAACCTCATTTCAATACAATAAAAAAGGTGCATTTTCAAAATACACCTTTTTTAATTTTAAAACCTTAATATTATAAAACATTTAATTGATTCAGTTCTTAAGAAGGAGAATTACAACTAGACAAATTAAATTCTGAATACATTGCCCAGCTATTACCAGAAAACTCTGAGCCTTCTGCCCAAGCTGTTTCTCCACCTGTAGGCCCTTCAACTTCTGCATGAGCAGCAAAACAGTAATTATCACCAATATCAGTTATTGGAATAATATAAACAACTTCATGAGGTCCTTCAGAATAAGGTTCCGTAAATTCAAAATGTCCAATTTGCGGATTTCCAGAACCAGTTGTTGGCACCCAACCCTCTTCACATACTCCAATGCTTAAATGAGTTGTTCCAAGCTCCCATTCTTCATTTGTAGTATAAGTAACAATTAAATTACCTCCTACAACATCAATTGTTACAGAACCAGCTGTATGATGTTGACCAGCAATTAAGCTTGTATAAAAACAATGTTCACCAGTATTTGTCTCAGGGTTTTCAATAGGCAACTCTAAGCCTTTATTTTTCTTTTTTTGATTGTATTGTTGGTCTTCTAATTGTTCATTTGAACATCCTGTTAAAACTGTTAACAACAATACAGCCATGATAGTAGTAAGTTTTTTCATGATTTTTAGGTTTGGGGTTATTTCAATCTAAGGTAATAAAGTTTATCGATTATACATCGATTTAATCGTTGAACGACATGATAAATATATTATATGAAGGATTATTCTTGTTAATTTTTATGAACTACACTAATAAAATTAAAAAATTTTATAGTCTTAGTCTCTTAGTCTCTAATTAAATACTAAGATTACAATTAGCTTTTATAGAATTTTAGTTTGTTTTTATGGCAATTGGGATGTTTATAGCTTGGCTAGTTTCAGCCATTGCAGCATGAAAATCTTAAAAAATCATATCTTTTTAATTCTTTGCTTTTTTGCTTTTTTAATTTATTTGACAAACAAGTTCTCATTACCTCTTCCTAATTGGGTGTATTTTTATGTAAATGATTTATTATGCATGCCTATTGTGCCTTTTATTTTGAATGGCTTATGCCACAACTCCATACGCGATATTCAGGAGATTTAATTGATGTGTTTCTTTATTTTTTTGGCGCTACTTTGTTTTTTTTTTCAGAAAAAATTGTTTTAATAACAACTTACAGGCTTCATCCTTCAGGATGGGACGATAATATTATGGCTCAAAAACAACCGTTGTATTATCCTTCTCAACAGTCATTTCAATGGTTCTCCCTAAAATCATGGCACGATTATCCTTTTCGTGTCCTGCTGGCATGTTAAAGGCAATTGGAAAATCATATTCTGAAAGTGCATCTAAAATAAGTTGTTCTACAGATGTTCCCCAAAGCGTGGTATTCTTTCGCATTTTACTCATATCTCCTACCAAAACACCAGCACAATTGTCAAAATAACCTGCACGTTTTAAACTTTGTAACATCCTGTCAATATGATATTTATACTCGCCTATTTCCTCAATAAATAAAATTTTTCCACTGGTATCTATACTAGTTTTTGAACCCAACATGGTATGCAACATGGTTAAGTTTCCTCCAACCAAAGGAGCTGTTACTGTTCCAGCCCTATTATAGTCAGTTCCTTTAAGCGTATAACTTAAAGTTTCACCAAAAATAGCTTTTTTAAAAGTTGTAATAGATTCTTCAATATCAACTAAGTCCTTTGTTAAACTGGTACACATTAACGCATGAATGCTTTCAAAACCTTCGTTGTGAAACTGATTGTGTAAAGCTGTAATATCGCTATAACCTATCAACCACTTTGGTTTTTTTCTCAATTCTGTAAAATCCAATTTATCCAAAATCCGAACCGTTCCATAACCACCACGAGCACACCAAATTGCAGAAATTGTTGGATTGTTCATGGCTTTCTGGAAATCTTCGTAACGTTCAGCATCCGTTCCAGCAAAATGATTGTTTTGATTAAAAACATGCTTCCCAACCACCACGTTCAAGCCCCAACTTTTTAGTAAATCTGTTGCTTGTTGGACTTCACCCAATCTGTTCTTTAAAATTCCTGAAGGAGCAACAATAGCAACTGTATCGCCAGCTTTTAAATATGGAGGTTGTATCAAAACTTGAGTTTTATAAGTTAGTGCTTCTTGTGCTGAAAGTGTTGTTTTTCCAAAGAAAAAAACCAAACAGAACAAACATAATAGGCATGTGTTTTTTATCATATGGTAAATGTACATTTTTTTTATAAATCGCTTTTAAAATGTGTACTTTTGTAATCTTAAAAAAACAATTTTTTGTCATTTTAGAGACTGTGTTTAACATGACATAATTCAAAATATATGAATCAACCAAAAAAACCTGCCTCGTCGGCAAGCAGGTATACCATAACAGCTGCTTTACCTTACACAAATGGCCCAATTCATATTGGTCATCTGGCAGGTGTTTATGTGCCTGCAGATATTTACGCACGCTATTTAAGATTAACAGGAAACGATGTGGCTTTTATTTGTGGAAGTGACGAACATGGCGTTCCCATTACCATTAAAGCAAAGAAAGAAGGGGTTTCCCCTCAGGATATTGTAGATAAATATCATGCCATTATAAAAAAATCGTTCGAGGATTTTGGGATTTCTTTGGACAATTATTCCAGAACATCGGCAAAAATTCATCACGAGACAGCTTCAGGATTTTTTACAACACTTTACAACAAAGGCGAGTTTATTGAAGAGGTTACAGAACAATTGTACGATGAGGAAGCCAACCAGTTTTTAGCCGATAGATTTGTAATTGGAACCTGCCCAAAATGTGGCAACGAAGAAAGTTATGGCGATCAATGTGAAAAATGTGGAACCAGTCATAATGCCACGGATTTAATCAACCCGAAGTCTGCCATTACTGGCAATGTACCAACTTTAAAACAAACCAAACACTGGTTTTTACCTCTAGATAAACACGAAGCCTTTTTAAGGGAATGGATTTTAAAAGGACACAAAAAAGACTGGAAACCCAATGTTTACGGACAAGTAAAATCTTGGATTGACGATGGTTTGCGTCCAAGAGCTGTAACTAGGGATTTAGACTGGGGAATTCCCGTGCCTCTTCCAGATGCCGAAGGCAAAGTGCTTTATGTTTGGTTTGATGCGCCTATTGGTTATATTTCCGCAACCAAAGAGTGGGCAGCACGCGAAGGAAAAGACTGGGAGCCTTACTGGAAAGATAAAGACACCAAATTGGTTCATTTTATAGGCAAGGACAATATTGTGTTTCACTGTATTATATTTCCTGCCATGCTAAAAGCTGAAGGAAGTTATATTTTACCAGATAATGTACCTGCAAACGAATTTTTGAATTTAGAAGGCAACAAATTGTCAACCTCTAAAAATTGGGCTGTTTGGTTGCCAGAATATTTAGAAGAATTTCCAAATCAGCAGGACGTATTGCGATATGCTTTAACAGCCAATGCTCCAGAAACAAAGGATAACGATTTTACCTGGAAAGATTTTCAGGCAAGAAACAACAACGAGTTGGTAGCCGTTTTTGGAAACTTTATCAACCGTGTGGTGGTGTTGACCAACAAGTATTACAACGGCCTTGTTCCCGAACCAAGTGAATTTTCGCAAATAGACGAAGAAACCCTTGCGGCAGTAAAAGCCTATCCTGCTGTTATTGCAAGCTCCATTGAGCGTTACAGGTTTCGTGAAGCCAGTCAGGAACTAATGAATTTAGCCAGACTTGGAAATAAATATTTAGCAGACGAAGAACCTTGGAAAGTAATTAAAGAAGATGAAGCCAGAACACGAACTATTATGTTTGTCGCCTTACAAATAGCTTCGGCTTTAGCTACATTAAGCGAACCTTTTTTACCATTTACTTCAAACAAATTAAAAAGTATTCTTAACGTCAGTTCGAGTGATTCGACAACGGAGAATCGTATCGAGAACTCTTGGTACGACATTGCTTCAAAAGACACTCTACTACCTGTTGGACATCAAATAGGAAAAGCCGAATTGTTGTTCTCAAAAATTGAAGACGAAACCGTTCAGGCACAAATAGACAAATTATTGGCGACCAAAAAAGCCAATGAAGCTGCGAACAAAGCCGTAGAACCTCAAAAAGAAACCATTTCGTTTGAAGATTTCACCAAGCTGGACCTAAGGGTTGGAACCATCTTGGAAGCTGAAAAAATGCCCAAAGCCAAAAAACTTTTGGTTTTAAAAGTAGATACAGGCATTGATGTAAGGACCATTGTTTCCGGAATTGCCGAAAGTTTCACTCCAGAAGAAGTAGTTGGAAAAAAAGTTACGGTTTTGGTTAATTTGGCACCAAGAGCCTTACGTGGTGTGGAAAGTCAAGGCATGATTTTAATGACAGAGACTGCTGATGGCAAATTGGTGTTCGTAAATCCTGATGATGCCAATGTGAATAACGGATTGCATATAAGTTAATATGAGAGCCTTTTTTATTTGCTTTTATGCTTTTGTTTCATGTTTGGCTACTGCCCAAGAAGATTGGTTATATTCAACCAACAGACTTTTTGAAAACGAAACCATAAAAGAAGCAACGCCTATTGTCAATTCCAAAACTGGTGAATTTGCTATATTTTATAAAATAAAAAAAGGTTTCATTGCTGAGCTTTATAATAATGAAAAACAATTATTGCATACTTTTTCTTTTAACAATTTGCCCTCTGAAGATTTAGTAGGTTATGTGTTTGAAGGACTTCAATATACCTTGTTTTTTGCAAATGCATCCATGAAAAAAATAAGTTGTGTTAAAGTTGATTTCAATTTAGGAACCAGTCAACTTATTGATGATGTGGAAATAGATTTAAAAGGCGAAAACCCCATTCAATTTGTAAAAAATGAACTAGGACTTCATTTGCTAACAATTAAAAAGAAATCGTCCACTCTTAAACTGTACACTTTTAATTTGAATGGAACATTTAAAGAAAGTTCCTATGATTTTTCAGACAAAACCTTTGAAAGAGACAATGGAATAACCTACAATCTATATTCCTTTTTATTTATTGTACACAAAACCAATGCTTTTGAATTTATTGACAATAATTTACCCTGTTCTTTAGACCAAGCCGTGGCCAGCACGAAAATTTTTTCAACACAAGACACTATCATTTTAACAATAAACCTCACTGATAAGCACACCTATGTTATTAGCCTAGACCTAAAAAATGAAGTATCTGGGTTTAATAAAATTGAAAATGTACATTTTTCCAAAAACAATTCTGCAAATACACATAGCAGTTTTTTAATAGATGAAGTACTTATTGACTCGTATATTTCAAATGAAAAATTGGTCATAAACTTTATAGACCTAACAAATAATACCATAATAAAGGAATATGTAATTTCTGAGGATGATTCTATTCATTTTAAAAATTCTCCCATTATTCTGGAAGGTGGTGATTTTGATGGTTATAGGGAATTGGAGAAAACATCTCAATTCATTAGAAAGGTTATTCATTCTAAAATGGCAATTTCAGCATATAAAAACAATAACAATTATGTGGTTACCTTGGGAAGTTACGAGCCCAGACCAAGCAATTTGAGCATGATAACTGGAGGCGTTCTAGGTGGTATTACTGGAGCTATTATTATGTCCATGTTTGACTCTTATACCAATAGTAAATCTATAAGGGTTTTGAGTTTATTGGACGAAAATTTTAATCATGTTCAAGGAGAAATACCTAAAAATGGATTTGATAAAATACATGCTTTTAAAGAAAACAAAAAATTAAATACGTTAGAAGCCCAAACTATTTTTAAATATAAAAACCATTTTATTTGGGGTGGTTTCGACAGAACTTCACAGGCTTACAATTTTTTTAAATTTTAATAGTTTTATTAAACAGAGATGAACAACCCTAAAGATTTACAATCGCATTGGAATACAGCTTATAACAAGGAAGACCAGAAGCTTGGTTGGTTTGAAGAAAACCCAGCACAAACCATGCAGCTTATTGAGTCCTGCAAGCTTGAAACCGATGCCAAAATTTTAAATGTAGGTGTTGGAACCACTACCTTAATAGAGGCACTTTTAGATAAAGGCTATACAAATCTTATTGCAAACGATTTAAGCCCTGTTGCCCTTAAAAAACTAAAAGACAGGATCCTAAAATCCCATGGTTATACCCTAAACTGCATAGCCGACGATTTAACCAATCCCACTTTATTACAAAATCTAGAACCTATAGATGTATGGGTTGATCGAGCTGTGCTTCATTTTTTTCTAAAAGAAGAAGAACAAAGGGCTTATTTCAACCTTATTAAAAACATAGTTTCTAAAAATGGTTATGTGCTTATTGCCGTTTTTTCCTTGGATGGTGCCCCAAAATGCTGTGGTTTGGATTTAAAACGCTACAATGTGGAGATGCTTCAAAATAGTCTTGGAGCAGACTTTCAACTTATAGATTCATTCAATCATACCTTTATAAACCCCTTTGGTGGCGAACGACCATACATTTATACCTTATTTAAAAGATGTTAAGGTTTTCTGAAAATCAATAACAAAAACATCTCATAGGAAAATTCTTCCGTAAATAAGATAGTCACGCACGTAAATGAATTATAATTTTAATTTTTTGCATCAATCTTGAAAGGGTTTATTGCCTACATTTGATACACATATAAAAACAATCATTAAAGATGAAACATGCACTCATTTTTTTATTTGCTTTATGCTTAATCTCTTGTGGAACCTCAAAAACCGTTAGGGATTCCAAAAAAGTCATTAAAGGAAACTGGACATTAACCTCCATAACATACAGTGAATCGGGAACCTATAACGTAACCCTTTTGGATGATGCTTCCAAATCCTGTTTTGAAGGTAGTACTTGGCAGTTTATTCCAAATAACAACACAGGTGTTTACACCATAAACGATTCTTCCTGTGAACTGGGAGAACGCTATTTTGTGTTTACCATTCAAGAAATTGATGAAACCACAGGTTTGTACGACTTTCTTCTAAAGCCAACAAACAAAAAAGGCAAATCGGAAACCAATCAAGGGTTTAGGTTAAGACTCAATGCCTTATCCGAAACCAACATGCAATGGCAACAAACCGTTTCTGTAAACAATAAGCCATTTACCATATTTATGAACTTTACAAAACTTTAAAATCATGAACTTACTTATAAATAAATTAAAAATAGCCACTCTAATAGGCTTAACACTAATTAGCTTTACAAATTGCAAAGCTGTAGACAACGCAAACAACAAGCAAAAAGGTGCTGTAATTGGTGCAACTGGTGGAGCCATATTGGGAGCCATAATTGGCAACAATGTTGGTAAAGGTGGTAATGGCGAATTAGGTGCTGTTATTGGTGGCGTTGTAGGTGGTGGAGCTGGTGTGCTTATTGGTAATAAAATGGACAAGCAAGCCCAAAAAATTGAGGAAGAAATCCCTGGAGCACAAGTAGAACGTGTAGATGATGGTATTGTGGTTACCTTTGACGAAAATAGTGGTGTGTATTTTGCAACAGACAAATACAACATTAATAGTGCCTCTCAAGAAACCTTAAATAAATTGGCAAACGTGTTCAAAGAATATCCAGATACCAATATTTTGGTTGTTGGCCATACAGACAGTGTTGGTGCAGAATCTTATAATATGACACTCTCTAAAAATAGGGCCTATGCCGTTACCAATTACCTTATTGGCACAGGATTGAACAGTGGTAGGTTTACAACCAATTGGTTTGGGGAAACACAACCTATGCACGACAATTCCACTGCAGAAGGCAGAGCCAAAAACAGACGTGTAAATGTGGCCATTTTACCTAGTGAAAAAATGATAGAAGAAGCTAAAAACCAAGCAAACAATTAATAAATATACAAATGAAATTTAGATTATTAGAATTAACAGCCTTAGCGCTTATTCTTTTTACCAGTTGCAATAACAACGAAAAAAAGAATCCTGAAACATCCTCAGAAAACCTCCTTGAAGAAGAAATGGTAATCGATTCACATACAAGCGAAAGTTCCTTGGATTGGGAAGGCACTTACAAAGGAACCTTACCATGTGCCGATTGTGAAGGGATTGAAAGAACCATTACCATTAAAAAAGACCAAACCTTTGTTGCCAAAGACAATTACCTAGGCAAAAAAGATGGTGTTTTTGATAGTCGTGGCTATATTAAATGGTTGGACGATGGTCAAAAAATACAATTATCAGACGATAATGGTACCATGTATTTTGTAGGTGAAAACACCTTGACACAACTGGATAGATCTGGAAATAAAGTAACTGGCGAATTAGCCGATTTTTACGTTTTGAAAAAACAAAATAATTCCAATGATAACGAGATTGCCTTTACAGACACCAAATGGAAATTGGTGAAACTTATGGGAAAAGACATTACCAACAGTGAGGCTTTTATTTCTTTTGCGACTGAAGAAAATAGAGTGTTTGGTCATGCTGGATGCAACACCTTTAATGGTACCTATACCATTGAGAACAACACACAATTGAAACTTTCCAAAATAGCAACAACCATGAAGGCTTGTCCAGACATGACAGTTGAAGATCAATTTAAAGAGGTCCTGAACAAAGCAGACAACTTTTCGCTTAACGGAAATACCATGACATTGAACAAGGCTAAAATGGCGCCTTTGGCAGTTTTTGAAGCTGTGGAATAAGTCCATTACGTCACTATACACGAAAAACCTCGTAGACTATGTACTACGAGGTTTTTTTATTACTTTTCAACTTTCAAAATTGACCTATGATTTCCTATATAATATCCCAAACCCAACTTCCAGAAGTTTCGGTAAAAAATACCATTGCATTATTAAATGAAGGTGGCACCATTCCTTTTATTTCACGCTATAGAAAAGAACGCACAGGTAATTTGGATGAAATTCAAATTGGTGACATTCTAAAATATAAAGAACAATTTGAAGCCCTTGAAAAACGTAAGGAAGCCATCTTGAAATCTTTAGAAGATCAAGCTGTTTTAACAGAAGAGCTTAAACAAAAAATAAAAGAAGCCCAGGATTTAATTACGCTGGAAGACCTTTACCTGCCCTTCAAAAAAAGCAGAAAAACAAAAGCTGAAACCGCTAGAAAAATTGGCTTGGAGCCTTTGGCTAAAATTATTATGAGCCAAAATGCTTCCGATATTGACTCCATTGCTCTTAAATTTGTAAAAGGGGAAGTTGCTTCTGCCGAGGAGGCTCTGGAAGGTGCCAGACATATTATTGCCGAGTGGATTAATGAACGTACTGATGTTAGAAACAACATACGTTATCAATTGGAACGCTTTGCAACCATTGCCACAAAAGCCGTAAAAAAGAAAGCTGAAGAAGATGAGGCTCAAAAATTCAGGGATTATTTTAATTGGGAAGAAGCGTTAAGGAGAATTCCTTCACACAGATTACTAGCTATATTAAGAGCTGAAAAAGAAGGCTTCATTAAAGTAAAAATAAACATAGATGATGAAAGAGCTTTGGCTAAAATTGAAGCACGCATCATTCGGTCTAGTAATGCCTGTTCAGAACAAATACAGATTGCTATTCAAGATGCCTATAAGCGCCTGTTGTTTCCATCTTTATCTAATGAAGCACTTCAAAAAGCCAAAGAAAAAGCAGACGAAGCTGCCATTGATGTATTTGCAAAAAACCTGAAACAGTTGTTATTAGGTTCGCCCTTGGGAGAAAAACGTGTGTTGGCCATCGATCCTGGTTTTAGAACAGGTTGCAAAATTGTGTGTTTGGATGCCCAAGGGAATTTAAAACACAACGAAACCATTTATCCACATCCACCAAAAAACGATGCCATTGGAGCCATGAAAAAAATAAGTTCCCTTTCTGAAGCCTATCAAATTGAAGCCATTGCCATTGGCAATGGAACAGCTTCCAGGGAAACCGAAGCCCTTATTAGGAAAATTCGGTTTAAAAATGATATTCAGGTCTTTGTGGTTAGTGAGGCTGGAGCCAGTATTTATTCGGCCTCCAAAATTGCTCGGGACGAATTCCCAAATTACGATGTAACCGTTCGTGGTTCGGTTTCCATAGGAAGGCGTTTGCAAGACCCTCTTGCCGAACTGGTAAAAATTGATGCCAAATCCATTGGAGTTGGACAATACCAGCATGATGTAGACCAAACGAAACTTCAAAAAGAATTAGATAATGTCGTTGAAAATTGTGTGAATGCTGTTGGTGTAAACATCAATACGGCAAGTACCAGTTTACTGAGCTATGTTTCTGGAATTGGACCAAAACTTGCAGAAAACATTTTTAATTATCGAGCTGAACATGGTGTTTTTAAATCCAGAAAAGAGATTAAAAAAGTACCTCGTTTAGGTGATAAAGCCTTTGAACAAGGGGCTGCTTTTTTAAGGATTAAAGATGCCAAAAATCCCTTGGACGATTCTGCAGTACATCCAGAAAGTTATGCCATTGTTGAAAAAATGGCTACGGATTTAAACAAAAAAGTTTCAGACTTGATTGGAAATAAAGACCTGCTTGAAAAAATAGATTTAAAAAAATATGTTACAGATACTGTAGGCTTGCCCACACTTCAGGACATTCTTAAAGAACTGGAAAAACCAGGTCTGGATATTAGGGAACAAGCCAAGGTGTTCACGTTTAATCAAAACATTAAATCCATAACCGATTTACAAAAAGGACAATTGCTTCCTGGCATTGTAAACAACATTACCGATTTTGGAGCTTTTGTGGATATTGGCATTAAAGAAAGTGGCTTGATTCACGTGTCTAATTTATCAGATGGTTTTGTGAGCGATGTAAACGAACATGTTGGTTTACATCAACAAGTTATAGTAAAAGTTCTGGAAGTGGATGTGCCCAGAAAACGCATTCAATTACAATTGCAATCATAAAAACTGGATAATATTTAACCATATCTTGCTAATTTAGTCTTAGTTAAAACCGTAAAGGTTGTGTACTTTTGCCGCTTCATTTTAAGAAGCTAAATAGTTGTTTTATGAAAAAGGCAAGAATCGCATTGGTTGTTGGAATATTTTGTATTTCCATATTCCCTATTTTGGTAAAATTAAACCTAACTCCAGGTGTGATTTCGGCATTCTACAGAATGTTGTTTTCCCTTCTGTTGTTATTGCCTTATGTGTTAATAAGCAAACAGCTACAAATACCCAATTTAAAAGCTGGACTTCTAGCCGTTATTTGTGGTGTGATCTTTGGAAGTGATGTGGCTGTTTGGAACATTGCCATTCAGGAATCTACTGCAACACAAGCTTCCTTGTTAACAAATTTATCTCCTGTTTGGGTAGGTGTATTTTCGTTGTTCTTTTTAAAAGATAAGCCTAAAACCAATTTTTGGATTGGTACTGTTATAGCTGTTTTTGGAATGATTATGTTGGTTGGTTTTACAGTGTTTAAAAATCTGGATTTTGATTTAGCCTTTATTTTTGGGGTTCTTTCTGGAGTTTTATATGCCATATATATGCTGGTAAGCAAAGAGGTTTTAAAGAGCATGACTGTAATCTCGTTTATGACCATAAGCTTGATGTCTTCCTCAATTTATTTAGGTGCGGTAAGTTATGCCATAAACGAACCTTTTACTGGTTTTTCAAATGCTGGTTGGTTGGTTTTGGTAATTCAGGCAGTGGTTTGTCAACTTTTGGCCTGGTTGCTTATTAGCTATGCAACACAGCATATGAGAGCAACTCGGGTTTCTGTAAGTTTGTTAGGACAAGGCATTTTAGCTTCTATTTTAGCATGGTTGTTTATAGATGAAGCCATTTCATTGCAAATGGTTCTTGGTGGCTTAATTTTACTCTTTGGTATTCGTGTAACCTTTTTTGAAAAACAACTAATAAAAACAAAAAAAGCGACCTAAATGATACAGGTCGCTTGTAAAAAGATGCGCTACATACTATTTACTCAACATTAACAACTCATTGCATAAGATTTCGGTTGTGTAATGTTTTTTACCGTCTTTATCTTCCCAAGAACGGTTTGTTAATTTGCCTTCTACGGCAATTTCTTTTCCTTTGGTTATATAGTTTTCAACAACTTTCACCAATCCACCTTTTACGATAATGTTGTGCCAGTAAGTGCGTTCTACTTTTTCTCCTTTTTTGTCTTTGTAGCTATCGTCTGTAGCTAATGAGAATTTGGCCATTTTGTTACCATCTTCAAAATTGATAATTTCAGGGTCTTGTCCTAATCTTCCAATCAAATGTACTTTGTTTCTAAGCGTGTTCATAATTTTAAATTTTAATGCCTGCCCGAAGACAAGCGGGTTAAACAGTTAATACTATCGAGTTCTGATGTTTCGACAAGGCAAAGATGCAACCACTTGCAAATGTTAGTCGGTTTTTAACTGTTTAAATTCGTTTGTAAATGTTTGTAGTCGTTTGTACTTGGTTAAGCGTACCATAAAAATCCTTATCTTTATAAGTAATGGCAAGACTTTTAAGTTATTTATATCCAATCACTAAAAAAATTGAATCGGATATCAATGGCACACTAGAACTAACCTGGCACAACGGGAAAAAGCATTTAAACTCAAAAAATGCCAACTATTCCTATGGCTCTTTACAACAGATTTTAAAATTTGGTTTAGACAAGGTAGATCTTACAAAAGTAAATTCTGTTTTGTTACTGGGACTTGGTGGTGGCAGTGTGATTGAAACCCTTAGAAAAGATTTTAACCATCAAAAGCCCATAACAGCTGTAGATATTGATCCTGTAATTATCGATATTGCAAAAGAAGAATTTCAACTTAGCACAATAGACAACCTGCATATTGTTTGTCAAGATGCGCAAGAGTTTACCAAATCAACCCACAAAACATTCGATTTAATTATCATCGATCTATTTATCGACACACAAGTTCCAGACCAATTTCTGGAAATACCCTTTTGGAAACAGGTTGTAGCCCTTAAAACTTCAAGTGGTGTCATTTTATTTAATGCATCTTTGGAAACCAATTTGGGGTCCAAATTAACAACAGTGATTCACTTTTTAAAATCGCATGTTTTTAAAGTTGCCGTTTATGAAAAAGTAAACCATACCAATACCATAATTTTAACAAGCTCTTTATAAACTTTCGGCCGTTATTTTGTAAATTTAGGATATTAACTAAAAATTCAAGATTATGTCCTATTATTATTCCGCAATTATAAACAACATCTCTTTTGAAGATGCCATAGAAAAAACAAAATTAGCTTTAAAGGATGAAGGTTTTGGAGTTTTAACCGAGATAAACATTAAAGATACCCTTAAAAAGAAATTGGATGTTAATTTGGATCCCTATATTATTTTGGGAGCTTGTAGTCCAAAGCATGCATACCAAGCCATACAGAGCGAACCACATATTGGTGTTTTCTTACCATGCAATGTGATAGTGAAACAATTAAAAAACAACCAAATTGAGGTAGCAGCAGTAAACCCAATTGCCTCTATGGGAGCTGTAGAAAACAAAAATCTTGGCAAGGTTGCCAAAGAAGTAGAAGACCATCTTAAAAAAGCCATAGATGCTTTAAAATAATTAATCCAAAGTTTTTCAGGAACTTCAGTTTAAAATTTGATCTTTAATAAATTATGCTATTGTTACTTAGCTTTAACTCTTTGTAATAAAATAATCTGTATATTTATTTTTAAATCAACCAACAATTAAACCAACATGGGATTATTTAAAAAGCTTGCTTTATATATTTCGGTTATCATTATCTACATAGCCTTGGTAAATACCAGTCCTGAAACACAATTTAATTTAACAAGGGAAGACGGCTTGTTTGAAAACACAAGCGCTATTGCTTTTTTCTTTGCATTTATAATTTTTACCTACTTATTTTTTAAATCCAAAAACCTAGACAATTTATTTTTTGGTATTAAAACCAAAAGAAATGTGTTTTATGGCTTGTTAGCTTTGTTGTTTTTAATCTCCTGTGGCGAAGAAATTAGTTGGGGACAACGCATCTTTGGTTGGAGCACTCCAGAATCCTTAATGGAAATGAATGCTCAAAACGAAACCAATTTTCATAATTTATGGTTATTTCAGGCAAGCAACAAAGATGGTTCTTCAAAATCTTTTATGGAACTGTTTTTAAATATGGGAAGACTGTACACCATTTTCTGGATGATATACTGTGTGCTTATTCCTGTAGCATGCTTTGTTTCGGTACAGTTTAAAAAGTTTATCACTCACATAGGAATCCCTATTGTTCCACTGTGGATTGGAGGCTTTTTTGTAGTTAATTACTTAGCGCTATACGGAACCATTTATGGTTTCCATTCGCAACTTGACGAAGCCAATAGAATCATTGAAGTTAGAGAATCCCTTCAAGCCGTTGGTTTCCTGTTATTTGCCCTATACAGTCTTTGGTATTATAAGAAAATCATACAAAATCAATAGGTATCACATGAAAACTTGTCCTGAATGTGGCGATAAAATTGTAGGCAGAATAGACAAAAAATTCTGTAGTGATGCCTGTAGAAATTCTTATAACAACAGAATAAATAAGGACAGTAAAAACTTAATTAGAAATACCAATAACCGTTTAAGAAAAAATTACAGAATCCTTGAGGAATTAAATCCAGACCAAAAAACCAAAACATCCAGAGCCAAACTTATAGAAAAAGGATTCGACTTCAATTACTTTACCAGTATCTACACTACCAAGGCCGGAACGGTATATTATTTTGTTTACGACCAAGGCTACTTGCCCTTGGAAGGAGATTATTTTGCACTGGTAAAACGAGAAAACTAATAAAGAAACCTCCTTACTTTTCACTCTTCGATCAAAAAAATTTCTTAAACATGATTAAAGTCATGTTTTAAACCTGAGCGTCATTATATTTTTGTATAAAAGATAAAAAGGTCTTTTTAACTAACTTAACTAGAAATCTCATGTTATCAAAAAAACAAGCACGCGCTTTTTTCCTTGGAGGCACTGTGGTGACATTCTTAATCTTTATAGGATTAACCATATTCTCTTTTAGTAAAGGGCAGGATCAAACAAACCATGAAGGTATTACAGAACAAGTTGTTCGTGGAAAAGTTTTATGGGAAGAAAACAATTGTATGGGTTGCCATACCATTTTAGGTGAAGGAGCTTATTACGCACCAGAATTAACCAAAGTCATTGAACGTCGAGGCGAAGGCTACATCAAAGCCGTTTTAATGTCTCCTATTCCTTGGAATCCTAATGGCAGACAAATGGTTGCTTACGGATTTTCAAAAGAAGAAGCTGAAGATTTGATTGCTTTCTTTGAATGGATAGAAGGCATAGACCTAAATGGTTTCGATACTGTTGTATCTCCTTTGGCAAAAGACAGAATGGATAAAAACTAATAAACTAACTAACTATGAAATATAAATCTCAAAAAGTAGCCTATTGGTTTTTTGCCTTTTCCATGCTACTACTCGTTTTACAAATTACCTACGGATTCATCATGGGCTTTGCCCGTATTGGGTTTGATGGTTTACACGAATTTATTCCTTTTAACACAGCAAGAGCTGTGCATACAAACTTGTTGGTTGTATGGCTCTTATCTGGTTTTATGGGAGCTGCATACTATATTATTCCTGAAGAGGCCCAACGTGAACTTGTAAGTGTAAAGCTTGCTTATGTACAACTTATTTCCTTGGCTGTTGTTGGTGTAGCTGCAATAATTGGTTACCATTTCAATTGGTGGGAAGGAAGAAAGTTTTTAGAAATCCCAAGACAATTGGATTATTTGGTAGTAGTGAATGTCCTTTTATTTTTAGGTCTCATTTTAGCAACCCTCTTTAAAGGAAAACGAAAAACCACAACGGCTTTGGTTCTTACTATGGGATTACTGTTTGCTGCATTACTTTATATTCCTGGTATGCTTCCTTTTGACAGTCAGGTAACAGACTCCTTTTTCAGATGGTGGGTTGTACACTTATGGGTTGAAGGCGTATGGGAATTGATTATGGGAGGTATTTTATCTTTCTTATTGATAAAATTAACTGGTGTTGATAGAGAAGTGATTGAAAAGTGGCTATATGTAATTGTTGGTTTAACGTTCTTATCAGGTATTCTTGGAACTGGTCACCACTACTATTACATTGGTGTTAACAAAATTTGGTTAATTGTGGGTGGTATTTTCTCTGCATTGGAACCTTTGGCTTTCTTAGCAATGGCTTTGTTTGCAGTAAACATGTATAGAAAAGGGGAAAAGAAACACCCTAATAAAATAGCTTTGTTCTGGACCCTTGGTTCAGCCATCGTATCCTTTGTAGGTGCAGGTTTATTAGGGTTTGCACATACCTTGCCACAAACAAATTTATACACACATGGTACCTTGGTAACAGCCATGCATGGTCACCTAGCCTTTTGGGGAGCTTACGCCATGATTGTGTTGGCCATTATTAGCTATGCCTTACCAAACATGACAGGTAGAAAACTATACGATAGCAGTGTTGGTAGAGCAGCATTTTGGCTCTCCAATATTGGCATGCTAGGAATGACAGTGGCCTTTGGCGTTGCTGGTGTGGCACAAGTATATTTAGAACGTAAATTTAAAATGGACTTTATGGAAGTTCAAGCTGAAATTAGCATCCACTTTGTGGTACTAATTTTATGTGCTACCATGTTTGCAACTGGAATAGTAATGTATATCTGGGATTTTTATAAACATGGAAAACCAACAGATGAAGCTTTAGACTTAGAATCCGATTTATAACAATTAATAGCAAGAAAAGGTCCTTTTGGTTGCTTACAGATCCTGAAGTAAAATTTGCTCATACCTGACAATCACCCACTTCATAAATCTTAAACTTAAGGGCCTTTTTAAATATTAAGCAACATGGAAAAAACACTAATAAAACCTAGTTTAAAACCCACTATTTTGAAAACAGAAACCCAACATACAAACACTGAAACACCTTTCTATAAACCTATAGCTAAAGAAATTGAAGTGTTTGAACAGGCTTTTACAAACAAAATTCCCATGTTATTAAAAGGGCCAACTGGTACCGGAAAAACACGTTTTGTGGATTTTATGACCCATAAATTGAACAAAGAATTAATTACCATTTCCTGTCATGAAGAAACGTCTTCCACAGATTTAATTGGTCGTTATATCATAAAAGGAGCCGAAACCGTATGGATAGATGGCCCTCTTACCAAAGCTGTAAAAGAAGGAGCCGTAATCTATCTAGATGAGATTGCAGAAGCCAGACCAGATGTTATTGTGGCCATTCATTCCCTCACAGATCACAGAAAAGAACTCTATATCGATAAATTGGGTAAAACCATAAAAGCACATCCAGACTTTATGTTGGTGGCATCTTTTAATCCAGGTTACCAAAAAGGTTTTAAGGAATTAAAACCTTCAACCAGGCAGCGTTTTATAGCTTTAGCCTTTAACTATCCCAATGAAAAGGACGAAGCCGAAATTTTAATCTACGAAACACAAATTGACGCTTCAACAGCAAAAAAACTAGTGGCTATTGCCAATAAAATTAGAAACCTTACAGAATTAGGCTTGACCGAAACTGTATCCACACGTTTATTGGTGGATGCTGCCAAACTTATTCACACTGGCTTGGGCAAACGTTTGGCCGTTCGTGTAGCAGTGGTTGAACCTTTAACAGACGACATCGAAATTACCGAAGCTTTATCGGATTTGTGCGATTTAATGATTTAAATAAAAAATCATGTTTGAACCAGATGAATTCATCTATTCCAAAGTAGTTAATTTCTTAAAGCGACGTAAAAAGCAAGCTCAGGAAACACTGGAACATGCTGTAAAATTAAACGATATTAAACAGCGACTTACCATTTTTTCCAGAGCCATAACCGGTGAAGCCATTGAAATTTTTGAAGCCGAACGTGAAGGTGGCTATAAAAACAACAGTTTTTTTCTGCCCTCTCGATATGCCGAGTTTCAAACCTTGGAACAAAATACCAAGTTCTATATTTTTAGGATAGTATACCTATCTGTTCAAAAAAACTTGGACTTAAACTTTACTGCTGAAGAAGAGTTTACCTTAGAACATGCACGGGAAAAAGCCCAAGAAACATCCACGTTGGTCTTAAATGACATGTTTAACCAATTCCCCATTACCAAACATATCCATCAGGAACTTATTTCCCATTATTTTAAAATGGCAACAGACAAAAAGCCTGAAGACTTAAGCTTTATTTATGGTAAATGGATGAAAAACGATCCTAAAATCTTAAAAAAAGCCGTTTTAAACAACATCTCAGAACAAGTAAAACAAGCCATAGACCAGGAAATAAATACCATTTTAAAAGCCAATGCCGTAGAGGAAATCACCTCTTTGGAAATTGATAAAAAACAACAGGAAGATTATGTGATGACACATAATTTTGAAAAAATTGAAACTGCCGAAGAATGGGAAGGTGGCTGGAGGGATTTTGATGGCGACGACGATCTGGATGATCATGCCAATGCCTTGGAAGACCTTAACATGAAACATACCGTTAGGGTAGACGACCCAACACATTCCATTTATCAAGCAGAATTTATTGAAAACACTACCATTTCCGAAAGTACCGAACTAAATACCGAAGCTCCACATATTGCTTACGACGAATGGGATTTTTCCAAAAGGGAGTACAAACCAAAATTTTGCAAGGTCTATCCCAAAATACAACAGGAAACAGATACTGCATATTATAAAAAAACACTTCAAAAAAATGCTTCAACCTTAACAGGATTGCGTAAAATGTTAACGTCGGTTAACAACAAATACCAACAACAACGCAGGCAAACCCAAGGTGAGGATTTTGATCTGGATGCCATAACAGATTTGTATGTAGATGTCCATTCCAGACACACACCTTCAGAAAAAATATACCTGTCCAAACGTAAAAAAGACAAAGACCTTTCCATTTTAATACTACTGGATGTCAGTCTGTCCAGTGATGGTTATGCTGGAGGCAATAAAGTTATTGATGTTGAAAAACAAGTATCCATTATTTTTGGTGAAATCCTTAATGAATTTAATGTTGATTTCTCCATTCAAAGCTTTTATTCCAAAACCAGAAATTACGCCACCTATCTCTCCCTGAAAGGTTTTGACGACACTTGGGATAAGGCCAAACACAAAATTGGCGCTGTGGAACCTAGTGGCTACACCAGGATTGGAGCTGCTTTACGTCATTCGGGCACTTTGTTGGACTCAAGGGACACAAAAAACAAATGGGTTATTTTAATCTCAGACGGAAAACCCAACGATTACGATAAATACGAGGGCAAATACGGCATCAACGATGTGAAGCAGGCGCTTCGTGAATTAAATCAGCGAAACATCAATTCCTATGCTTTGGCTATTGAAGCACAAGCAAAATATTATTTGCCACAAATGTTTGGGCAAAACCATTATCAAATATTAACAACACCTGTAGAGTTGTTACAGTCGTTAGTGAAACTCTACGAAAAAATAAAGCATCAAAGTTAAACATGAATTCATACTTACCCGAAGTAGAAAAGTTGGAACAAGGACATCCTTTGCAGGTATATTATCAAGAAAGCGCGTTGATTCAGGACTTGATTTTAGAATTATACGATGTGAAAGTATCAGAAGATTTTCAAAAATACTTTAATATTTTCAATCAACTCACCACAATTGAAAAGCGCTTCAAACGAAAAGAAAATCAGCTTTTTCCGTATTTAGAAAAACATCATTGGAATGGGCCAAGTCAAGGTATGTGGTCTTTTCATGATGTATTAAGAGAGCAAATTAGACTGCTGCACAAACACAACGAAACAAAAGATGTGGAAAAAATCACTGAAAACCTTCCTTATTTATTGGAAGGTATAAAACGATTAATGCTTATTGAGGATCAAAAATTGTTTCCCAACGCCATGCGTTTGCTAACCAAAGAAGATTGGGAGGAATTTTATGAAGGAGATGAGGAAATTGGTTGGATGCTTAAAGAAAAGCCTGCGCCTTTTCCAAATAAAGATTCAAAATATATACATCCAAGTGAAGACCTAACAGATCGCACACAAAGTTTTTCTTTAGAAAACACTTTTCATTACGACGAAGGTTACATGACTCCCGAACAGGTAAATTTATTATTGAGGTTTTTACCAGTAGACATTACTTATGTAGATGAAAACGACAAAGTAATTTTTTACAATCGTGGAGAAGACCGAGTGTTTGCAAGAAGCAAAGGGATTATTGGAAGAGAAGTACGTTTTTGCCATCCACCAAAAAGTGTGGACATGGTTTTAAGGATTTTAGAGGAATTTAAAGCAGGAAATAAGGACTCTGCCGAGTTTTGGTTCAACTTTAAAGGGCGAATCATTCATATTAGATATTTTGCCATAAGGGACAAAAACAAAACCTATAAAGGGGTTATAGAAATGTCTCAGGACATTACAGAAATCCAAAAACTAGAAGGACAAAAAAGATTGTTAGATTGGGATTAGCATTGAGATTATGAGTCAAGTTACTACAAAAGCATCACTTTATTATCCACCAGGTGGTATTTTAATGTGGATTATAGTGTATTTGGAATTGTTCACCTTTGGAGCCGTTTTGGTGGCCATGGCATTATACAGCAAAGACGAAGCCAGCATTTTCCATGAGTCCAGGTTGCAGTTAAACACTACCTTTGGTGCCATAAATACTTTGTTTTTATTGGTTAGTGGCTTTTTTATGGCTCTTACAGTTACTGCTTTAAAAACAAACAACCTATCAAAATCAAAAACATACTTAAAACTGACCATGCTTGGAGGGTTGTTGTTTTTAGGCTTGAAGACCGTAGAATACTTTGATAAAATTGAAGCTGGACTAACCATGGGCTACAACACCTTCTTTTCCTTTTATTGGATGTTAACGCTATTTCACGTGATTCATGTTTTGGTTGGACTGGTGATTTTAGCTTCTGTTTTTAGGACCATGAATAAAAACCCCGAAAAACTCATTATGGAAGATGTGGAAGCCAGTGCCACTTTTTGGCATATGTGTGACCTTATTTGGCTGTTGTTGTTCCCTGTAATTTATTTAGTGTTTTAAGATGAAACAGAACCCTTTTTTTTATGTTTTGATATTGTTAATTGCATTAACCGTTTTATCGGCTGTTGTTGCAAATTCACATTTGGAAAATGCTGCCACAATCATTATGGTTTTAGCTGCTTTTAAATTTTTGGCAGTTGCTTTTTATTTTATGGAATTACGTCATGCCAATACGTTCTGGAAAGCCTTGTTAATTGCATTCTTAACCATTTTTATTGGTTTGGTTTTAATAATTTAATATGACCGAAAAGACCAAATACAATATTGCCATTATAAGCATCTTGCTCATTCTTTTTGTTGTTTACAATGGATTTGTTTACACCTCTAAAGAAAACGCAAATCCAGTAATATTAACGGAACAAGCACTTCACGGGCAGCGTTTATGGCAGGAAAACAATTGTTGGTCTTGCCATCAAACCTATGGTTTGGGAGGCTATTTGGGTCCAGATTTAACCAATGTGTACAGTGCAAAAAATAAAGGCCCTCAATACATTAAAGCCTTTTTAAACAGCGGTGTAAAAACAATGCCAAAATTCAACTTTTCTGAAAGCGAAAAAGAAGCTTTGGTTAGTTATTTAAAATTTGTGGATAGCACTGGATATTATCCAAACTACCATGCTATATTTAAACCGAGTGGTTGGATTGAATTAGAGTATAAAAATGAAAAATAAAACCAGTACCCTTTTTTTAATTACAGCTCTTTTAGCTTTGTTAATGGGTGTTACTTTTGGGCTTTTTGCTGCCTTACAGTATCTCATTCCTGAGTTCTTAAAGGACCTTTTACCGTTTCATAAAATGAGACCGTTTCATGTAACAACAGTGATTACCTGGATAGTGCTTTGTGCTACTGGAAGTATTTATTTTTACTTGAGCCAAGTTGAAAAGTTCAAGTTATTTTCAGATAAATTAATGAAAACTCATTTCATTGTATTTCTTATTACAGGAATTGGCATCTACCTGTCTTATTTCTTCGGGAAAATGGAAGGCAGGGAATACCTGGCTTTTACCCCAATTTTAACCATTCCCATTTTGTTTGGTTGGCTTCTTTTTGGGATTAACTATTTTAAAACCATGCTGAAACAGGTTAAAAACTGGCCTGTTTATTATTGGATGTGGGGAACTGGAATTGTTTTTATGATGATTCATTTAACCGAAGCTCATTTGTGGTTAATGCCATATTTTAGGGAGCATGTTATAAAAGATTTAACGGTTCAGTGGAAATCTTATGGATCTTTTGTTGGCTCTTGGAATATGTTGGTTTATGGAATTTCTATTTACGTGATGGCCAAAATAAAAGGAGACCATGCCATTGGAAGGGGTAAACTGGCTTTCTTCTTCTATTTTCTGGGCTTAACAAATCTCATGTTTGGTTGGGCACATCATACCTATATTGTTCCTACATTACCATGGATTCGTTATGTGGCTTATGGCGTAAGCATGAGCGAATGGATTGTTTTGGGATATATGATTTACGAATGGAGACGCAGCCTAACCAAGAAAGAAAAAGACAGTTACCCTTTGGCTTATAGATTTTTAGTGACAACAGACTTCTGGATATTCGTCAATTTAATCATTGCATTGCTTTTCTCCATTCCAGCCATAAATTTCTTTACCCATGGCACACATATTACAGTAGCGCACTCCATGGGAACAACCATTGGTATTAACACAAGCATTTTATTTGCTTCGCTTTTATTTATAGTTTCTAGGATATCTGCTTTTACCAAGAAAGAAGAAACTTCTATAAAAAGAAGTCTTTTGGGATTTAATATCTCACTCTTTTTGTTCTTTATGGCTTTATTGGTAGCTGGTGCCAGAAGAAGTCATTGGATGTACGCAGGAAACGACACCTCTTTTTCAAACATGCAAGAGAGTTTGTTCTGGGTCTATATGGCTTTTTTCGTGTTTGGAATAACACTCACCACAAGTATGGTGTTTATTGGTTTACCTATATTAAGAAAGCTAATCAATGGTCTTAGGCTTTGAATCTGTTTTTAAGACATCAAAAGATTTTAACGAAATATACCTCCCTTTAACCTTTATTTCTTCCACAAACTCTGCAATGCTTTTGTCCTTAAAATCCTTGAACAATTTGTCCTTGAATGCCGAAACCGTAAAATGCACAGGACAGGGATTGCTGTCGCCACATTTAGAAAGTCCCAAAAAGCACTGACTGAACCTTTCATTACCATCAATTACAAGAACAATATCCCAAACGGTTTTGGTTTTGTTTTCTTCGCTTAAATAAAAACCACCATAAGGTCCTTTTGTAGAAGTAACCAACCCATTTTTATTTAATTGTTGCAGTAATTTAGCCAAAAAAGGTTGAGGTGCTTCTAATTCTCCTGAAATAATCTTCACTCCTATTTTATGCTTTTCATCGGAACACATTCCTAAATAAAGAATGGATCTTATAGCATATTGACACGCATTTGATAACACAGTATTTTTTTTCAAAGATATAAAAAAGATGTTTTTATCCTATTTCAATTAACATTATCTTTGTTTATGATTTATATCATAATTTAAAAGGCAGGTTACCAATAAATTTGTGGCTTGTAAAAACCGTAATTATCTAAAAGTTTTGGACTTAAAAAAAGAAATCCTTCGTTTAAAAAAAGAAAAGAACGCCGTTATTTTAGCACATTATTACCAAGTGCCGGAAATACAGGATGTTGCTGATTATGTTGGAGATAGCTTGGGCTTGTCGCAAAAAGCTGCAGAAACAGATGCTGATATCATTGTTTTTGCAGGTGTGCATTTTATGGCTGAAACGGCTAAAATTTTAAACCCTGACAAAACAGTTGTTTTACCCGATTTAAATGCTGGGTGCTCTTTGGCTGACTCCTGTCCTCCAGAAGCTTTTAAAGCTTTTAAGGAACAGCATCCAGACCATTTGGCGATTACTTATATCAATTGTTCGGCAGAAATTAAAGCCATGAGCGATATTGTTTGTACATCATCCAACGCTTTAAAGATTGTGGAATCTGTACCAAAGGAAATCCCCATCATCTTTGCTCCAGATAAAAACTTAGGTCATTATATCAGCAAAGTTTCTGGTCGGGATTTAGTGCTATGGGATGGCTCTTGTATTGTGCATGAAGCGTTTTCAATAGATAAACTTTTAAAATTATACAAAGAACATCCAGGCTCTAAAATTATTGCACATCCGGAATCTGAAGCACATATACTGGATGCAGCAAATTATATTGGTTCTACAGCTGGTATGATAAATTATGTAAAAACACATCCACAGGAAAAATTTATTGTTGCCACAGAAGCTGGCATCTTGCATAAAATGCAACAAGAAGTGCCAAACACCCTTTTAATTCCTGCTCCAGCCGAAGAGGACAACACCTGTGCTTGTAGTGAATGTGCGTTTATGAAGGTAAATACCCTTCAAAAATTATACGATTGTTTATTAAATGAAAGCCCTCAGATAGATGTACCTGAACCTATAAGAAAAAAAGCATTGCTCCCTATTGAACGCATGCTTGAACTTTCTAAATAAACAAATGAAAACCCAATTACTCATTATTGGTTCTGGCGTTGCAGGTTTGACCTTGGCTGTAAAACATGCTGAAGCTTTTCCTGAAAAACAGATTACCATAGTAACCAAAGGTAATGAAGACGAATCCAACACCAAATATGCACAAGGTGGCGTGGCTGTTGTTCTGGATGAAAAAACAGATTCCTTTCAAAAACACATTCAAGACACCTTGATTGCTGGAGATGGTTTATGTGACATAGACGTTGTAAACATGGTTATTACTGAAGGTCCCAAACGGTTAAAGGAACTTATGGCTTGGGGAGCTCAGTTTGATTTGGACCAAACCGGAAATCTCGATTTGGGAAAAGAAGGAGGACATAGCCAATTTCGGGTGGTGCACCATAAAGATATCACTGGTTACGAAATAGAACGTGCGTTATTGGCCAGAGTGCACCAACTTAAAAATATTAGCTTGTTGCCACATCATTTTGCTATTGATTTAATTACAGAACATCAATTAAAACAAGTTTCGGAAAACATTAGTTGTTATGGTGCTTATGTATTAAATCAGAAAACCGGAAAGATCCTTACGTTACAATCAAATTGCACGGTTTTGGCTGCAGGTGGCATTGGCAAGGTTTATGGTCACACAACCAATCCAGCCATTGCCACAGGAGATGGTATAGCCATGGCATATAGAGCTAAAGCTAGAATTAAGGATATGGAATTTGTTCAGTTTCATCCCACGGCTTTATACACCAATCAAGAAGGTTCTACTTTTTTAATTTCGGAAGCAGTGAGAGGTTTTGGCGCTTATTTGCGCACCAAAGATGGCACTAGGTTTATGCCCAATTACGATAAACGTGCTGAATTGGCCTCAAGGGATATTGTCTCGCAAAGTATTGATACCGAACTAAAAAAATCTGGTGACCCTTGTGTGTTTTTAGATTGTACCCACTTGGATTTAGAATCCTTTAGGGACCATTTTCCCAATATTTATAAAACCTGTTTGGAACATCATATAGATATTTCGAAAGATTGGATTCCTGTGGTTCCGGCATCACATTATCTCTGTGGAGGCATTGTGGTTGATTCACACGGGAAAACTTCCATAAATAACCTATTTGCTTGTGGTGAATGTACCAGAACAGGACTTCATGGCGCCAATAGATTGGCTTCCAATTCCCTCTTGGAAGCATTGGTATATGCGCATAACATTTACAAATATCTTTGCACACATGAGATGTTGGATATACAAAAGTTTCTTCCTGATTGGAACGACGAAGGTACAAGCATGCCCAAAGAACATGTATTGATAAAACACAACTTAAAAGAACTTCAGGCTTTAATGCGTGATTATGTGGGAATTGTTAGAAGCAACGACCGTTTAAACAAAGCCATCACACACTTGGACATGATATATAACGAAGTGGAAGAGCTTTACAGAACTTCTAAAATAACCACCACACTTTGCGAATTGCGAAACATGGTGAATGTAGCCCATTTAATCATTGGGCAATCTTTAAACAGAAAAGAAAACAAAGGTGGTTATTTTAATGTAGACAATACGTAGTTACTTCCAGGTATGCCCTTTTAGTTCCATAGCCACTTTTAGGATGTCTTTCTGACTAATCTGCCCTATTAATTTCCCGTCTTCAACTATAGGAAAACGCCTTCTTCTGGATTCCAGAAATTTGTTGGCAGCATCCAATACATTCATATTGCCATCAATGGTTTCCACGTCTTTTATCATGCGTTTTTCCACATTGTCATTTTCCATGGGCATGTTGTAATATCTACTTTCGCTTATTTGTTTTAAACAGTCTCCTTCAGAAATAATCCCTACCAATTCATTTTTATCATTTACAACTGGTCCTCCCGAAATTTTATTCCTAATTAACGTATCTATAACTTCTTCCACAGATTGTTCTGGTTTAAAAGTGATAAGATCTTTGCACATCACATCGCGAACCTTGAAAGGAATCTCTTCTGATGTATTTTGTTGTTGCTTTCTAGCGCCTTGAAAACTCTTGATTGCCATGATTGTTGTTTTTAATTGAAACTTAAATATACTCAATAATAACGAGTTATCCTAACCAAGCTTTTGTGGGATAATTTTTCTATTTTTATAAAACAAACCAATCCCTTTAAGTCATGTTTAAAAAAGGTGTTTCCATTATCTTAATTATAGTTGCTGTTTATTGGAGTTTTTTTGCTTTGTTGCCAAGTAACATATCCACTATCGATGCACCAGACAATGCGTTTTCTACACAGCGAGCCTTACTTCACCTAAAAGAAATTTCCAAAAACCCACATTATGTTGGAAGCCCAGACCATGAAAGGGTGAAAGATTATCTTGTAAACGCTTTAGGGAATTTAGGTTTGGACACCCAAATTCAAGAAGGCTATGTTTTAACAGATTGGGGAACGATTACCAAACCAAAAAACATACTTGCCAGAATAAAAGGCACTGATAATTCCAAAGCCCTTTTACTACTTTCCCATTACGATAGCAAGTCTCATGCCTCATTGGGAGCCAGTGATGCTGGCTCTGGAGTGGTGACTATTTTGGAAGGTTTAAGAGCTTTTTTAAGTGAGGGTAAAAGTCATAAAAACGATATCATTGTCATGTTTTCCGATGCTGAAGAGTTGGGTTTAAATGGCGCATCGCTGTTTGTAAAAAACCATCCTTGGGCAAAGGATGTTGGTTTAGTGTTAAATTTTGAGGCTCGAGGAAGTGGTGGCCCTAGCTACATGCTTATGGAAACCAATGGAGGCAACAAAAATTTAATTTCCAGTTTTAAAGAAGCACATCCTGAATATCCTGTTGCAAACTCCCTGGCCTATAGCGTTTATAAAAAACTGCCCAACGATACCGATTTAACCAGATTTAGGGAAGAAGGAAATATTGATGGTTTTAATTTTGCTTTTATTGACGACCATTTCGATTACCACACAGCGTTGGATACTTACGAAAGGTTGGACAGAAACACCTTGGAACACCAAGGCAGTTATTTGATGCCTTTATTACATTATTTTGCTGATGCCAATTTAAATAATGTAAAAAGCGAAACCGATGATGTTTATTTTAACGTACCTCTTTTTAAGACGGTTAGTTATCCTTTTACATGGATTGTGCCCTTGTTAATTCTAGCCTTATTAATTTTTATAATGCTTGTTTTTTATGGCATAAGCAAAAGAACCCTTAATGCCAAACAAATAGGCAAAGGGACTCTTATGTTTCTTGCTGTTTTGATAATCAATGGTCTTCTTGGTTTTTTTGGATGGAAATTTTTAGTGTCTGTATATCCACAATACACCGAAATGCTTCACGGATTTACTTACAATGGACATACCTATATTTGGGCATTTTCCTTGTTGGCAATCGCTATTTGTTTTTGGGGATACCATAAAGTTTACAACCCTGAAAATACAGCCAGTTTACTGATTGGCCCCATATTTTTATGGCTCATTATTTGCGCTTTTGTTGCTTGGCAACTTCAAGGTGCCAGTTTTTTTATCATTCCTGTATTTTTTGCTTTAGTTAGTCTTTTTGTATTGGTTAGACAAAAACAACCAAACTTGATATTAATGACATTCTTGGCGTTTCCGGTATTAACCATCATGTCGCCTTTTGTACAAATGTTTCCAGTAGGTTTGGGCTTAAAGCTTTTAATGGCTTCTACGGTTTTGGTGACCTTGATTTTTGGTTTGCTTATACCTGTTTTTGGTTTCTTTAGACATAAAAACAGATGGTCTTATGCCCTGTTTTTAATAACCATCTGCGTGTTTATTTCAGCACATTTAAATTCCAGTTTTAACAATGAACATCCCAAACCCAACAGCCTTGTATATTATTTTGACACAGACATAAATGAAGCTGTTTGGGCAACCTATGACAACATATTGGATCCCTGGACCGAAACCTACCTAACCAATACTCCAGACACCAAACATGCCATAACAAAAACAACTTTTGGCAGTAAATACAACACGCCATTTAGCTATAGTAAAAAGGCCAATATAAAACCCATAAAACAACCGTATGTTGATGTAAAAAAAGATACCATAATTGGTGAATACAGACATCTCAAATTGTTTATTTCACCTCAACGACTGGTTAACAGAATGGACATCTATGCCGATTCCACAAATGTGTTTGGGTCTTTTAACATCAATGGTCTTGAAATAGAAAAAGACAAAAATGGTTTAGTATTTGCAAATAGGGATTTTAATAGGCTTTTTGAATATTATGTGGTGGACGACACCTTTTTGGAATTGGAGTTTTCAGTGCCCAAAAACCAACAAACCACCCTTAGGTATTACGAATCTTCGTTTAACATGCTTCACAACCCATTGTTTGATGTTCCTGAACGCCCAAAAGACTTGACCCCTAAACCTTTTATCTTAAACGATGCTGTGATGCTAAAGAAAACCATACGTTTTGATTAAGTCCGTTGGAAATAATTAGCATGTTTTTAAGACATTACCTCATAAATTTTTATAGTTTTGGCACATTAAATTATTACATGTTATGAAAAATCTTATTCTATTGGTTGGTATTGCTTTTAGTTTCCATGTACAAGCCCAAAACAATCAGGAATTGTTAAAGCATTATGAAGCTTACTACAAACAAATGAAAGCTCAAGGAGACATGCAAGGGATTATTAATGGCTTGACACATTTAAACATTCTTTCACCTTCAGCTGCCAGACAAGATACTTTGGCTTATTTATATATGAATGAAGGTAAATTTGTTCAAGCGTTGAATACCATAGGAGTTGATTTAATGGCTGACGATTCGGACATGGCTGTTGAAATAAAAGCCGTTTCATTAAAATCCTTAAATCAACCAAAATTAGCAGTTAAGCAATTTGAAGAGCTGTTTAGAAGAACACAGAATGTCACTTTAGCCTACGAATTGGCAGAATTATACCTGCAAAACCAAAATTTAGAAGAGGCTTCCAAACAAGTGGAATATGGGTTGTTGCATGTACAGGATAACATGAAAAAAACCTACTACGAGTCTCAGCAACCATATCAAGTACCATTAAAAGCTGGGTTTTTGTATTTAAAAGGGCTCATTGTTTTCAATCAGGACAAGGAAACCAATATAGATACAGCTGTTACCTATTTAGAACAGGCGCTCACCATGGCTCCTAATTTTAATTTGGCCTATGTAAGTAGAAATGCGTTGTTGGGTCAAAAACCTCAGCCTTCAAAAAAAGATTGACATTTACCATACTAAATAAAAAAGCCAGCTTAATTGCTGGCTTTTTTTAATCAACACTTTTAAATTACCATATTTTAACTCGCTTTTCTGGAGCTAAATACATGTTATCTGTCTCTTGAATATTGAATGCTTCATAAAAAGCATCAATGTTTTGTAGAGGCATTACTGCACGATACATTCCTGGAGAATGTGTATCTGTTTTTATTTGATTTCTTAACGCATCCTCTGTGTACTTGGTTCTCCAAACCGTAGCCCAACTCATAAAGAAACGTTGTTCCGGAGTAAAACCATCAATATTTTCCGGTCTGCCGTTTTCAGCTAAATACAACTGCAAGCCATCATAAGCTGCATTAACCCCTCCTAAATCACCAATGTTTTCACCTAAGGTAAAATCGCCATTTAATTTTACATCTGGAAGCGCGTTTACATTGCTATATTGTGCAGAAAGTTCTTTTCCAAGAGCTGTAAACTGCTCTAAATCCTCTTCTGTCCACCAGTTGTTTAAATTTCCATCAGCATCATATCGAGAACCGGAATCATCGAAACAATGAGATATTTCATGACCAATGACAGCTCCAATACCACCATAGTTTACAGCTTCATCTGCATGATAGTTATAGAATGGAGGTTGTAAAATAGCAGCTGGAAACACAATTTCGTTATAAGGAGGCATAAAGTAAGCATTCACAATTTGTGGTGCCATTAACCATTCGCTTTTATCTACTGGTTTCCCTAATTTATTTAAATCCTCTTTAAAGTTCCATTCAGAAACATGATTTAAATTTTCAAAATATGAACCACCTTCTTCAACACTTTTAACTTCCAGTTCAGAATAATCTTTCCATTTGTCTGGGTAAGCTATTTTAACAGTCATTTTGTTAAGTTTCTCTATAGCTTTTTCTTTGGTTTCTGGGGTCATCCAGTCCAAGTTCTGGATTCTGTTTTCAAAAGCCACCATGATATTTTGTATCATTTTTTCTGCTTTCTCCTTGGCTTCTGGAGGGAACATTTTATCCACATACAGTTTACCCAAGGCTTCACCAATGGTAGCGTTTAAAGTGCCTAAAGCTCGTTCTTCTCTGGGTCTTTGTTCTTTGGAACCTCTTAAATCCCTACTGTAAAATTCCCAATTTGCAGTTTCCATATCTGTTGTAAGCTGGTTGGCTGCACTTCTAACAAGCGTCCAGTTTAAATAATCTTTCCAAACCTGAACATTGTTTTCTTTAAAAATAGCATCCAACGCTTTAAAATACCCTGGATCTGTTACAATTACAGTGTCTATGGTTGTGGCTCCTATGCCATTAAAATAAGCTTTCCAATCGATAGAAGAAGTCATGTTATTCAGCTCTTCAATGGATTTTGGGTTAAAACGTTTTCTTGGGTCTCTACGTTCTTCTTTTGTCATTCTAGGTTCTGCCATTTTGGTTTCAAAATCCAAAATTTCATCAGCTTTTGTTTTGGCAGTGGCTTCATCTTCCCCAATGTATTGTAACATTCTTGCTATATGAGCTCGGTACAATTCCCTTTTCTCTTTGGTGTCTTCGTCTTGGTCCACATAATAATCCCTACTTAAACCTAAGGAACCTCCTCCTAGGTATGCTGTGTTTAAATTACTGTTTTTTGGGTGGGAGCCAACACCAAACCCAAAAAATCCGGCACCTCCTTGAGGTTCCATTTCTATTAAATAGGCTTGAAGGTCTTCTATGTTTTTTATGTTTTCAATCTTGGCCAGATATGGCTTTAAAGGGTCTATACCTTGATTATCTCTGGAAACCGTATCCATAATGGTTTGAAAAAACTCTACTGCTTTTTCTTGGTCAGATCCAGGCAATACGGTTATTTTTTCCATGTCTTTGTTTTCAGACATGGCAGATTTTAAAATGTTCAAGGCATCTGCATCTGTTTTTTTGCGAAGTTCGTCAAAGCTTCCCCATCTGGTTCTATCGGCTGGAATTTCATTGGTTTTTAACCAAGTTCCATTTACATAATTGAAGAAATCCTGATTTGGTGCTACTGAGGTATCCATGTAATCTAAATTAATTCCAGGAACCTGTTCTGTTTCTACTTGTGCCACATCCTTATTTGCATCGTTTTTACAAGCTACAAAGCCTGTAAAAGCTACTGCACTGTATAGGGATAGCTTTAAAAATTTTCTATTCATAGGGTTAAGGTTGAATTTTAAGGGTGAAATTTAACAATAAATAACAGTAATATAAATACGCGAAATAAACATTAACATAACCTTAAGAATTAAGGATATACAAGCATTTTTAAGGTTTTATGATTTTTTGGGAGTCTCTTTCAATCTTTTTGTTCATTTGCAGGTTTAAATTTGAAAAAGAAACCAATACTTCCTGAATGCCCGGCATGATGCTCTCTGGTGTGGCATTAGATAGATTTACAAGACTCTCCAGTTTATATAATTTGGTTTCCAAAGCAATCAATCTGGACATAATAGCTGGAGAGTTCAAGGTTTCTGGAAGACTTTGCTTTAAATCGGTAATCAAGGCTTCCAAAATTTCATGATTTTCTTTGAAATAAGTTAAATCAGCTTGTTTTAAATTCATTACAACACCTTCCAATTCATTATATTTAACCCAATTGTTTGTAATTTTCTTAACCTTGGGGTCCAATAAATATTCCGTGTAATTAAATTTCTGGATGGTCTGTTTGGAAAGGGATGGCAAGGTGTTTTCCTGTTCAACTTTAGGAGTCTCATCAACACTTTTGCCACAAGAGACCAAGCAGATCAACAAACAAAAACTTATAATAAATTTCATACTAAACATTTATAGAATAGCAAATATATAGATTTCGGTTTTTTATATGCTATGGTTTAGCACATGTTTAATAATTATGATGGTTTTTTAAGTTAATTTTATAATAGTACATTAAAAATCTTGTTATTTTTGAAGACCTTAAAAACTTACAAGAAATGACTCCTAAAATATTAATTATTGGTGCATGTGGACAAATAGGATCAGAACTAACGCATACCTTAAGAAGCATTCATGGAAAAGATAATGTTATTGCCAGCGACATAAGCTACAATAATTTAGATATAGTGAACTCTGGAATTTTTGAGATTTTAGATGCTCAAGATTATACCTCTGTAAAGGTTTGTATAGACAAACACAAAATCAACACGGTGTATTTAATGGCTGCCATGTTAAGTGCCACTGGCGAAAAATACCCAATGAAAGCATGGGATTTAAACATGGATTCCCTATTTCATGTTTTAAATTTAGCAAAAGAAGGCTTTATTAAAAAATTGTTTTGGCCTTCCAGTATTGCAGTGTTTGGTCCCACAACCCCTAAAGAAAACACTCCACAATATACCATTATGGAGCCATCTACGGTTTATGGCATAACCAAGCAAGTTGGCGAACGTTGGTGCGAGTATTACCACAACCAATATGGGGTAGATGTAAGAAGCATTCGTTATCCAGGCATTATAAGCTGGAAAACCTTACCTGGTGGAGGCACTACAGATTATGCTGTTGAAATCTACCATAAAGCGATAGCCGATAACACTTACGAATGTTTTTTATCTGAAAACACCCAACTGCCAATGATGTTTATGGACGACGCCATTAAAGCCACCATTGATATTATGGACGCCAAACCGGAAGACATTAAAATAAGATCATCCTATAACCTATCTGCCGTAAGTTTTACACCAAAAGAAATTACAGAGTCCATACAAAAACACCTGCCAGAATTTACTGTAACTTACAAACCAGACTTCAGACAAAAAATAGCAGACTCATGGCCAAAAAGTATAGACGACTCTCGTGCCAGGGAAGACTGGAGCTGGAAACATCGTTTTTCATTGAACGATATAACCTCAGAAATGCTCACCAATTTAAAGAAAAAGGAAAAACAATCGGTTTAGGACAATTTTTTACTGAAAATACGTAACTCTTCGTATGTAATTTTATATGAAGTTACTTTATATTAGCCCAGTAAATCATTTAAAAACCAACTTATCATGAAAAAGTTATTATTTTTAGCATTATTGTTTTCCACCTCACTATTGTTTTCGCAAAAGTCTAAAGTTCAAGAAGGGGATTGGAAAAATTTAAAGGGTATCACTGAATACAACCTAGTATTTGATTACGCCAACCTGGAAATTCCAAAATACGATTCTGAAGAAGATTTCTTAAAAGACAAAATGGCCAAACGTGACGAAAAAGAGCCAGGAACCGGTGAGAAATTTAAAGAATCTTGGTTTGCAGATAGGGAAAACCGTTATGAACCTAAATTCATTGAGTCTTTTAACAAGCGTTTTGATGATGGTGAAATAAAAGTGGATAAAGATTTAGGTGACGCAGAATACACCATGAAAGTACATACCACATTAATCTTTGCAGGATACAATGTAGGTGTAAGTAGAAGACCTTCAAAAATTGATGCCGTAATCTCTGTTTACAAAAACGACAATCCAGATACTGTTATCTTTTCGGTAAAATATGCTAATGCCGAAGGTAGTGGAGCTATGGGTTATGATTTCGATTCTGGCTACAGAATATCGGAATCCTATGCCAAATTAGCTAAAACCTTTGCGAAGGACCTAAGCAAAAAAACAAAGTAAACAAACGTTTTTATAGTTTTTAAAAAAGCGAGGTTAATTAGCCTCGCTTTGTTCTTTTTCCATATCTATTAAATGTGCCAATGTTTTAACAATTCGATCGTGTTTGGTTACAAATGGATTGGTTTTATCCCAAACATAACCAGCTAAAACAGCACAAATCTGTCTTTTTACATCTGGATTTTCCGGTCTGTGGAAAAATAAAGTCTGTAAGTTACCTGTGTACCATTCTTTAACATAGGTTGAGAAAACGGCCACACCATATTTAATGTAATTGGAGTACTCTTCTTCCCAGTCCACCAATTCCCCTCTTAATTCTTTTGAGATTAGTTTTGCAGACATCAAAGCAGATTCGGTAGCAAAGGTCACACCAGAGGAAAATACTGGATCCAAAAATTCAGAGCTATTTCCTGTGAGCGCATAGCCTTTACCATATAATTGCTTTACGGATTTTGAGTAGTTTTTAATGTTTATGGGTTCAAAAAGGAAATCCACATCCTTAAACCTGTCATAATAATAATCAGAGAGTTTTAGCATCTCTTTCATTCGTTCGGTATTACTACCCTTAAAGGAATCTATATATTCGGTTTTGCTAACAAAGCCCAAACTGGTATTCCCATTGGAAAAAGGAATGACCCAAAACCAGGTATCTTTATCCAAAACATCGAAAGTAATAAGGGTTCCTTCGGTTCCCTCCTCTCTGTTTACATCCTTTACATGCGTAAAAATAGACGAATGGTCTGGCAAAGCCGAAGGTTTGTCCAAATCCAATAATCTTGGCAGTACACGACCATATCCACTGGAATCTATAATAAATTTTGCGTGTATGGTATAAGTGTCCCCTTCTTTGGTTTTTATGGTGGTTTTAGACGAACCATCATCTGCAATTTCCACAGCTGTTACTTCGTGTTCAAAAGACACATCCACTCCTTTTTTAATGATTTCCTTTACCAATATATGGTCAAAATCTGCTCTGGGCACCTGCCATGTCCAATCCCAACCTTCCGAGTGTTTATCGCTAAAATCAAAATTACAAACCACGTCTCCTCTTAAAAACCTTGCTCCAGGTTTCAACTCAAAATTAGCTGCTTTTAAACAGTCTAATAAGCCTACCTCCTCAAAATGATCCATACATCTAGGCAACAAACTTTCACCTATAACAAACCTAGGGAAAACACTCTTTTCAACTACCTTAATATCATACCCTTGGTTATTTAAGTAAGCCGCTGCAACACAACCAGATGGTCCTGCTCCAATAATTAAAACATCAACATGTATATCGTTCATGGTCTTTGTAGTATTAATTCATTAATTATTATAAATTTGCAATCCAAAATAACTACTTTAGTTTAAGTTATTAAAATTTTATTATAAAAATACAGAATAAATTAATAGATGCTAACATTTAACGGGACATTAGAATTAAAAGATTTTTACAAAGTTATTTTTGAAAATAGCAAAATACATATAGATGAAAAGGTTTACACAACCGTTGATGATAGCTTCAATTTCTTAAAAAAATTCTCAGAAGACAAGGTTATATATGGCGTTAACACGGGTTTTGGACCTATGGCACAATATAAGATTAAAGATTCTGAACGCATTCAACTGCAATATAATTTAATTAGAAGTCATGCCTCTGGAACAGGGCAGCCTATTGCTCCTATGTATGTAAAAGCTGCTATGTTGGCTAGGTTAAACACTTTGTCCCTAGGGAATTCTGGTGTCCATAAGTCTGTTATTGAATTAATGACAGAACTTATCAATCAAGACATCACTCCTTTAATATACGAACATGGAGGTGTTGGCGCCAGTGGCGATTTGGTACAGTTGGCGCATTTAGCATTGGTTTTAATAGGTGAAGGCGAAGTGTTTTATAAAGGCGAAAGAAAAGCCACAGAAGACGTGTTCAAGACCTTAGGTTTAAAGCCTATTTCGGTAGAATTGCGCGAAGGTCTGGCTTTAATGAATGGCACGTCTGTCATGACAGGAATTGGTATTGTAAATGCCATTTACACCAAACGCTTGTTGAACTGGATGACCTCCTGTTCTGCTGCCATAAATGAAATTGTTAAGGCTTACGATGACCATTTGTCTTTCGAGTTAAACCAATCCAAAAGACATGTTGGGCAACGAAAAATTGCCGAAGCCATGCGTGAGCATTTAAAAGATAGTCAATTAACCAGAAAAAGAGAACATCACTTGTATTCAAAAAACGACGATGTTTCCGTTTTTGAAGACAAAGTTCAAGAATATTATTCCCTAAGGTGTGTCCCTCAAATTTTAGGACCAGTACTGGACACCTTAAACAATGTGGAAAAGATTTTGATTGAAGAGGTTAATTCTGCCAACGACAACCCTATTGTGAACGTAGAAAAGAAACACGTATATCATGGCGGTAATTTTCATGGAGATTATGTGTCTTTAGAAATGGATAAGTTAAAAACCGTTGTCACCAAATTAAGCATGCTCTCTGAAAGACAATTAAACTACTTACTGAATGCCAGGTTAAACAACATGCTTCCTCCATTTGTGAACCTTGGCAAACTAGGATTGAATTTTGGAATGCAAGGGGTCCAATTTACGGCAACATCTACCACTGCTGAAAACCAAATGCTTTCCAACCCAATGTATGTACACAGTATTCCAAACAATAATGACAATCAGGATATTGTTAGTATGGGAACCAACGCAGCCAATATTACCAAAAAAGTAATCGAAAATACTTTCGAAGTACTTGCCATAGAAACGATAACCATAGTTCAAGCCATTGAATATCTTCAAGTTCAGGATAAAATCTCTTCAAAAACCAAAAAGATGTATGATGAAATTAGAAATTTAGTTCCTATCTTTACAAAAGACGTTATTATGTATCCTTATGTTAACCTTGTTAAAGATTTTATCATTAACAATAAAACATAACAAATCAAATTATTTATTATGAAAACTAAAGTGCTATTAATCGTAATGCTTTTTGTAAGCATACATTTTCATGCCCAAGAGTTAGCTTTGGCTAACCAAAATGGTAAATATGGATATATTACCAAAACGGGAGACTGGCAAATTGAACCCAATTTTAAAGTGGCTAAAAATTTCTCAGAAGATTTAGCTGAAGCATCCAATGATGGCAAAACTTGGGGTTATATTAATCGTAAAGGCGAATGGGTTATTGAACCCACTTTTGAGAAAACAAAAGAGTTTAATTCTGGTATTGCAGTTGTTCTTAAAGATAAAGAATGGATGTATATAAATACCAAAGGAGAACCCACATTAACCAATGTTTCAACAGACAAAATTTACGACTTTAAAGAAGGTTATGCCATTATTAGAAGTGGAGACTCCGTAGGATTTATTAATACTAAAGGTGAAACCGTTGTTCCAGTAAAATTTACCAAGGCTTTCGATTTTGAAAATGGCTATGCCAAAGTTCTAGAAAACGGAAAATGGGGTTTAATTGATCCTTCTGGAAACTATTTTGTTAAAACCGAATATGATGGAGTTAGCAATTACTACGATGGAAACGTGGTAGCCAATCTTGGTGACACCCATGGCCTTATCATCAATAACGAATTTAAAGTTGTTGAAGGTGCAGAAAAAATCTGGGATTTCTCTAACAACTCCAATATTACCTATGCTAAAAAAGGAGATAAAATTGGTTTTATCAACAATAAAGGGGAATGGATCATAGAACCTGCTTACGATAAAGCTCGCGCCTTTGTTAAGGGTTTGGCCCCTGTAATGAAAGACAAGGAATGGGGTTACATAAATACCAAAGGAGACGTTGTGATCCCCTTTCAATATAAAGATGCCGAAATTTTTAGTGAAGATGGTTTAGCACCTGTTAAATCCTCAAAACTTTGGGGATTCATAAACACTGAAGGAAAATTGGTAATTGAAGAAAAATATGATATTACAGCTGGAGGATTTTCCATTTTCCAAAAAAACAACCTAAAAGGCTTTAAGGATGGTGTTGCAAGAGTTAAGGAAAAAAAATCTTGGTCTTACATAAATACCAATGGTGAAGTTATCAAAGGGTTACAATTTGATAATTTGGAACTTTTCAATTAGCAGCTGCTCAAATCCTAAATACTTACAAAAAAAATAATACAAATACATGAAATGTGCCCTAATTACTGGTGGATCTAGAGGGATTGGAAAAGCCATTTGCAAACAATTAGCAATTGATACAGACTACCACATACTAATAAATTACAACAACAACAAAGAAGCTGCCTTAGACACTTTAAAAGAAGTTGAAGCTGAAGGCAACACAGGAGACATCATTCAATTTAACGTAACAGATGCCGAACAGGTGAAAACAGCACTAGATACTTGGCAAGAAAACAACAAAGAAGCTACCATTGAGGTGATAGTGAACAATGCTGGAATTACAAAAGATGGACTCTTTATGTGGATGCCACAAACCGATTGGCAAGATGTGATTAACACCTCTTTAAACGGGTTTTTTAACGTGACCAACCATCTTATCCAAAAAATGTTACGTAACAGATATGGTCGCATAATAAATATAGCTTCCGTTTCTGGTGTTAAAGGAACTGCAGGACAGACCAATTATTCGGCTGCAAAAGGTGCCTTGGTTGCAGCAACCAAAGCTTTGGCACAAGAAGTGGCCAAACGTAAAATAACCGTTAACGCTGTGGCTCCCGGTTTTATTAAATCGGATATGACTTCCGAATTGAATGAAGCCGAATTAAAAAATTTAATTCCAATAAACAGGTTTGGGGAACCAGAAGAGGTCGCTCATGCTGTATCGTTTTTAGCTTCAAAAAAAGCTTCGTATATTACTGGTGAAGTTATAAATATAAATGGAGGTATTTACTCGTAAATTAAATTAAGGAATGAGGAGAGTTGTGATATCAGGAATGGGAATATATTCTTGTATAGGAGAAAATTTAGAAGAAGTAAAAGAATCTTTATATAAAGGAACGTCTGGAATTGTCATAGATAACGAACGTATTGAATTTGGATACCGTTCACCTTTAACAGGTATGGTTAAAGCGCCTAACCTCAAAAACCTATTGTCCCGAAGACAGCGTATCAGTTTAGGGGAAGAAGGTGAATATGCTTATGTAGCCACCTTGGAAGCCCTAAAAAACGCTCAAATATCCGAGGAATTTTTAGACACTCATGAAATTGGTATTCTGTACGGAAATGACAGCACTGCAAAATCCATAATAGAATCCAACGATACCATAAGGGAGAAAAAAGATACAACCCTTGTAGGTTCTGGGGCCATTTTTAGAGGAATGAATTCTTCGGTCACCATGAACCTGTCTACCATCTTTAAATTAAAAGGGGTCAATTTTACCATTAGTGCTGCATGTGCCAGTGGTTCTCACTCCATTGGTATGGCATATCAATTAATAAAAAGTGGTTTGCAAGATTATATTATTTGTGGTGGTGCCCAAGAAATAAACAAACTTGCTATGGGAAGTTTTGATGGCTTAGGTGTGTTTTCAAAAAATATCGACCAACCTGAAAAGGCCTGTAGACCTTTCGATTTAAATAGGGACGGTTTGGTGCCTAGTGGAGGTGCAGCAACCCTTATTTTGGAAACCTATGAGTCTGCCGTAAAAAGAGGCGCTCCTATATATGGAGAAATTATAGGCTATGGTTTTTCTTCAAATGGAGACCACATATCAACACCAAATGTGGATGGTCCTGCCAGAGCCATGAAAATGGCTATAGACCAAGCCCAAATAGACCCAAAAGACATTCAATATGTTAATGCGCACGCCACTTCAACTCCAGTTGGGGATGCTAATGAAGCCAAAGCCATTTTTGAAGTTTTTGGCGACAAAGGACCTTATGTAAGTTCAACAAAATCCATGACAGGACACGAATGTTGGATGGCAGGAGCCAGCGAAGTATTGTATTCGGTTCTTATGATGCAAAACAATTTTATTGCTCCAAACATTAATTTGGAACAACCAGATGAAGCAGCATCCAAATTAAATCTTGTTAACAAAACGTTAGATAAAAAATTTGATGTATTTTTGTCCAATTCGTTTGGATTTGGGGGAACAAATTCAGCATTAATAATTAAAAAATAATTGTGTGGCAATGACTAAAGAGGTTATTATTGAAAAGATAAACGACTTTCTTATTGACGAATTTGAAGTTGAAAGTGAAGATATTTCACCAGATGCCAATTTAAAAGAAACGCTCGAGCTGGACAGTTTGGATTTTGTTGACCTTGTGGTTGCCGTAGAATCTAATTTTGGCGTAAAATTGGTTGGTGAAGATTTTATTAACGTAAAGTCGCTTAGCGATTTCTATGCGCTTATTGAACGTAAATTAAGCTAAACAATTCTACTTATAACATAATATGGCTGCTGAATGGCAAGGTAAATCCAGAGGAACTGTTCTAGGATACAAAATCTTCGTGTTTTTCATGAAGAAAGTTGGAATAGGAGCAGCTTACTTTATTCTGTATTTTGTGGCAGCATATTTTTGCTTCTTTTCTAAAGACAGTACCAAATCCATTTATTATTATTTAAGGCATCGTTTAAAATATTCAAAACTTAAAAGTGTTTTTGGCATTTTTAAAAGTTACTATGTTTTTGGACAAACCATTTTGGATAAAATAGCCATATCCTCAGGTTTGAGTGATAGATTTACTTACGAATCTGATGGAGTTCATTTTATAAACGAAACCTTAAAAGCAAAAAAAGGTGGCGTCCTAATTAGTGCTCATGTTGGAAATTTTGAAATTTCCGAACACTTTTTTGGTGTCTTGGAAGAAAATGCCTCTATAAGTTTACTAACCACAGATGTGGAACACACGGCCATAAAAGAATATTTGGACAGTGTTAGGAAAAAATCGAACATTAAATTAATTTTAATAAAAGAGGACCTTTCCCATATTTTTGAAGTGAATGCAGCCTTAGCAAGAAATGAAATTGTCTGCATTACAGGAGATCGCTATGTTAAAGGTTCTAAATTTTTAACAGAAGAACTTTTGGGCAAAGAAGCAAAGTTCCCTGCTGGCCCATTTATGTTGGCCTCCAGGCTTAACGTACCAGTATTGTTTGTGTATGTTATGAAGGAAACCAACAAGCATTACCATTTGTATGCCAGAAAATCTCAGGCAAAACACAGGGATGCTCAAGCTTTACTAAAAGAATATACCCAAAGTGTAACATGGATGCTTAAAAAACATCCCTTGCAATGGTTTAACTATTTCGATTTTTGGAATGCCCTAAAATAATTATCAGATACAAATGAAAGAAGTTTTAGTTATACATTATTCGCAGTCTGGACAGTTAACAGAAATTGTAAATAATATTGTTTCAGATTTAAAAACCCCTGAAACAAACCTAACATTTCTTAACATTGAAATGGAAAAACCGTTTCCGTTTCCATGGAACAAAAAAGAGTTTTACGGTGTGTTTCCCGAAACTTTTTTACAAATACCCGAAAAAACCAAACCAGTTCCAGAATCCATCCTTAACAAAACATACGATTTAATTGTTTTTGGATATTCCATTTGGTACCTAACACCTTCGCTACCAACCACCTCTTTCTTAAACACTCCAGATGCCAAAAAGTTGTTTGCCAACACGCCTGTAATAACTGTTATTGGCTGTAGGAACATGTGGATTATGGCTCAGGAAAAAATGAAGAAAAAACTTTTGGAACTTCAAGCACAACTAGTAGGCAATATTGTTTTGGCAGACAGGCACATAAACCATATAAGTGTCATTACCATTGCACAATGGATGTTTTCTGGAAAAAAAGAACGTTTCTTGGGTGTTTTTCCTAAACCAGGTGTTTCCCAAAAAGACATCGATCATTCCGTGAAATTCAGTCCCATCATTAAAAATCATCTCATCGACAACAATTACGCAACCTTACAAGACAAATTATTGGAAAAGGAAGCCGTAAACATCAAACCTTTTTTAATAACTGTTGATAAACGAGCCAACGTAATTTTCTCAAAATGGGCAAGTTTCATTATTTCCAAAGGCAAAAAAAATGAAACAAAACGGCAATTATATGTAAAAATGTTTAATTATTATCTTTTATTTGCCATTTGGGTTATTGCACCTATAGTATTTATCTTATTTTTGTTGACTTATTTACCTTTATATGGTAAATTAAAAAAGGAAAAAGAATATTACTCATCTGTTGCATTAAAATAGAAGGTTTTAAAAATGAAGGAAGTATATATTACTAAAATATCAAAGTTTTTACCTAATCGTCCTATTGGAAACGACGAAATGGAAGATAAATTAGGAGTCATTGATGGAAAGTCCTCTAAAGGAAGACGTATAGTTTTAAGAAACAATCAAATAAAAACAAGATACTATGCCATAGATGATGAAGGGAACATTACACATAACAATGCACAATTAACCAAAGAAGCTATAGAAAAGCTTTATGATGATGACTTAAAACCCAACGACATAGAACTGTTATCCTGTGGCACCTCTAGTCCAGACCAAATCTTGCCTTCACATGCTGCCATGGTTCATGGTTTCCTTAAAAATGGAAATACCGAAATAAACTCGCCTTCTGGAGCTTGTTGCTCTGGTATGAATGCTTTAAAATATGGCTTTTTGGCTGTAAAATCAGGGCAAACCAAAAATGCTGTGTGTACAGGTTCCGAACGCACATCCTCTTGGATGATGTCAGACACTTTTGAAGAAGAACTAAAACACCTAAACACTCTGGAAGAGAATCCCATCTTAGCCTTTAACAAAGATTTTTTACGCTGGATGCTTTCAGATGGTGCAGGCGCCTTCTTGTTGGAAAACGAACCAAATGGAGATCTTCCACTTAAAATAGAGTGGATGGAAGGCTACTCTTATGCACACGAACTAGATGCCTGTATGTATGCAGGAGCAGATAAATTGGAAACAGGGTTTTTAAAACCTTGGAGCGAATATCCTTCAGATCAATGGAGTAAAAAATCACTTTTTGCCATGAAACAGGACGTCAAGCTTTTGGGCGAAAACATACTTGTAAAAGGTGTGGACAGCTTAAAAATGGCAATGGAAAAACATGGTGTAAAACCAGAAGACATAGACTATTACTTACCACATATCTCTTCTTACTACTTTAAAGAGAAATTATACGAAGAAATGGTAAAACAAGGTGTGGAAATCCCTTGGGAAAACTGGTTTATGAATTTAAGTAAAGTTGGAAATGTAGGTGCAGCTTCCATATACATTATGTTGGAAGAACTTGCCTCATCAGGAAAACTGAAAAAAGGAGACAACATATTACTTTCTGTTCCAGAAAGTGCGCGTTTTGCTTATGCTTATGCGCTTTTAACTGTGTGTTAAAATGATACAGCAGCAACTACCAATAACAAATATTTCGCATTTAATCCCTCAAAAAACACCATTTGTTATGGTGGATACCTTATTGGATTTTTCCCCATCCCATGTCGTATCTACTTTCAAGATACTGAAAACCAATCTGTTTTTAAAAAACAACACCTTATTGGAGTCTGGACTTATTGAAAATATGGCGCAAACAGTAGCCTTACATACTGGTTACGATTTTTTTCTAAAAGATGAAGTTGCACCTACTGGATATATTGGCTCCATTAAAAAAGTGGATATTTTAAAACTACCAGCCTTAAACGATATCATTACAACCAAAGTAGATATTTTACACGAATTTAATGGCGTGACCATGGTTGCCGTAAAAGTATATAATGCCACTGAGGTAGAAATTGCCTCTGGAGAAATGAAAACCGTTATTGCAAACCAATGAATTTTCACTTTTTAGACATAAAGAAATTTTTACCTCATCGAGAGCCTTTTCTTATGGTAGATCAAGTATTAACCATTGACGATGAGCATGTTTCAACCTGTTTCCACATAAAACCTGAATGTATATTTAATGAAGAAGGGGTTTTTAACGAGGCTGGCATGATAGAAAACGCAGCACAAACCTGTTCCTCCATAGTTGGAAAAAGTTATTTTGACGAAGACGACCTGGAAGGGTGTTCAGCCAAACTTATAGGTTTTATTAGTGCCATAAAAAAAATTAACATCAAAGCTTGTGCAAAAGTAGGCACAACCATAACTACCAAAGCCTATATAAAATCCCGATTGAACACAGACCAATTTACCATGTGTTCCATTGATTGCTTTATAACAGAAGACGGTAAAGAATTGTTATCTTGTGAAATAAATTTAGTGATCCAAGAACTGAAAGAACACTCAAAATAATGAAAAAAGATGAAGTGCCACAAGATAAAAGCAATTTAGAATCGGCCAACTTTAAGGAGTTATGTTATGCTGTTGACGAAAATGGGGAGTACACAACCGTTAACAGTTCTGGTTGGGATCCTAAAACCATTGCGTTAAACAAAGCCATTGAAGAAATTAAACTTCGTGTTAAAGATGCCAAACAACGTGTTTTAAACCATCAAACAAGTCCTATTGAGTATTACATGGAGTATCATAAAATGGATTTACCTATTTTAGCAAGTTATGTTGGGATGTGGAAATGGCGTGTAAAGAGACATTTCAAACCACAAGTGTTTCAAAAACTCTCAGATAAAACATTACAAAAATATGCCGATGTTTTCGAGATAAGCATTCAGCAATTAAAAAATATTCAACTTCATGAAAATTAATTTCACGCACCATCAATCGGCACATTGCGAAAATGGTGTGATTTCTAATTTAATGAAACATCATGGCTATCAAGTAAGCGAACCTTTGGCTTTTGGCATAGGTTCGGGCTTGCTGTTTTGTCACATTCCTTTTTTAATGGTAAACCATGCGCCAGCATTTACCTACAGAGCCTTACCTGGTATTATTTTTAAGCGCTTTGCCAAACGTGTTGGAATAAAAATTAAACGCGAAAAATTTAAAAATCCACAAAAAGCGAAAGCTGTTTTAGACGAAAATTTAAAAAACAACAATCCTGTCGGACTTCAAGTTGGCGTCTATCATTTGGTGTATTTTCCAGATGAATATCGGTTTCATTTCAATGCACATAACCTAGTGGTCTATGGCAAGGAAAACAACACGTATTTAATTAGCGATCCAGTAATGGAAAATGTAACTACTTTAACTGACAAGCAGTTAGAAAAAGTACGTTTTGCCAAAGGAGCTTTTGCCCCAAAAGGTCATATTTACTATCCTGTAGATTTCCCTAAGGAATTGGATATAGAAAAAGCCATTGTTAAAGGCATTAAACATACCTGTAAAGACATGTTGGCGCCAATTCCAGTTCTTGGAGTTAAAGGCATTCGCTATACTGCCAAGCTTATTAGAAAATGGCCTAAGAAAAAAGGCACAAAAAAAGCCAATCATTATTTAGGTCAAATAGTGAGAATGCAAGAGGAAATTGGAACTGGAGGTGGAGGTTTTAGATATATATTTGCTGCTTTTTTACAGGAGTCCAGCAAAATCTTAAACAAACCTGAATTATCTGATTTATCTAAAGAAATGACCACTATTGGCGATTTATGGAGAGATTTTGCCGTAGATGCCTCAAGAATTTACAAAAACCGTAGTGCTAAAGAAGATGCCTATAACCAGGTTGCTTTGCAATTGGAAGCCATAGCAGATAAAGAAGAAGTGTTCTTTAAAAAACTAAAGAAAGCCATTAAATAAAATGATCCATATTGAACATGTTTCCAAAAAATATAAAAAAGCAGATAACTATTCCTTATCTGACTTAAGCCTGTTCATAGATGAAAAAGAGATTTTTGGGCTTTTGGGACCTAATGGTGCTGGAAAAACCACATTGATTTCCATTTTATGCTCCCTTATAAAACCTACTTCAGGATCTTTTAGCATTAAAGGCTTGACTTATAAAGAACATAAAAACCAACTCAAGCAACTTATAGGCATTGTGCCTCAGGAATACGCGCTATACCCTTCTTTGACAGCCTTCGAAAATTTAAAATATTTTGGAAGCATGTATGGTTTAAAAGGAAAATCGCTTGACGAAAAAATTCATAATTCTTTAGACCATTTAGGATTAGCAAAATTTGCACATAAAAAAATTGACACTTTTTCTGGAGGTATGAAACGTCGTGTCAATTTAATTGCCAGTATTTTGCACAACCCTAAAGTATTGTTTTTGGACGAGCCCACTGTAGGTGTGGATGTTCAGTCTAAAAATGTGATTATAGAATTCCTTCAGGAATTAAATAAAAATGGAACAACCATTATTTATACGTCACATCACCTAAACGAAGCCGAAACCTTTTGCACTCGTGTAGCCATCATAGACCATGGGAAACTGATTGTTAAAGGAAAACCCAAAGAGTTAATAAACAACAATCCAGGTGCACATAATCTGGAAGATGTTTTTATAAGTTTAACCGGAAAAGCCTTAAGAGATCATGCATAAATTAATGGCTTCAGCACATAAAGAATTCTTACTGCTTATCCGAGATATTGGTGGTATTGCCATTCTCTTTATTATGCCTTTGGTGCTTATAGTAACCATTACTTTAATTCAGGACAGCACCTTTAAAACCGTAGCAGACACAAAAATTCCCATTTTGGTTGTAAATAACGACCAAGGTACTGTCTCTGAAACCATTTTAGAAGGTCTAAAAGATTCCAATGCTTTTGAAGTTATTCTGGAAAACACAGAAGAAGCTGCCAAAAACTTGGTTTTTAAGGGAGCTTACCAATTGGCCATTGTTATTCCAGAAAACTTAAGTTCTGGGTTGGAACAAAAGGTCGCCCAAAATGTAGATGGCATCATCTCCAAATTTGGTCTGGAAGAAGAAACAGACAGCTTGACAAAAATACCTGTTGAAAGTAAAGAGGTTAAACTTTATTTCGATCCTGCCACCCAAGTATCGTTTAAAAGTTCCGTTAAAAACGGCATCGATAAAATGGTTTCAAAAATTGAAACCCAATCTATTTACAAAGCATTTCAAGAACAAATAACAGACGATCCAACCGAAGTTATATTTGAAACTGAAAACTTTATCACTTTTAAAGAGATTTTGCCTAAAACCAATAATAAAGATATCATCCCAAACTCGGTTCAGCACAATGTACCAGCTTGGACCTTGTTTGCCATCTTTTTTATAATCGTGCCACTTTCCATCAATATTGTTAAAGAAAAAAGTCAAGGCACGTTTGTAAGGTTGCGAACCAATCCCGTATCCTATGCAACAGTTCTGGGAGGAAAGACACTCATTTATTTAACCGTTTGTCTAATTCAATTTGTTTTAATGTTATTGGTTGGCCTTTATGTATTTCCAGCCATAGGATTGCCAACCTTGGATATTTCTGGAAGATTGCCATTGCTATTTGTGGTTGCCATATTTGCTGGTTTGGCTGCCATTGGCTTGGGCTTATTGTTGGGAACCATTGCAAAAACCCAAGAACAATCGGCTCCATTTGGGGCAACCTTTGTTGTTATTTTAGCTGCTCTTGGTGGTGTTTGGGTGCCTGTGTTTATCATGCCAAAATTCATGCAAACACTCTCCAATATTTCACCTATGAATTGGGGCTTAAATGCTTTTTACGATGTATTTTTGCGTCATGGGTCTTTATTGGATATTTTACCTGAAATAAGTTTGTTATTTTTATTTTTTATAGCAACAACCATAATTGCCATAGTTTACAATGAAAAGAAAAACACCGTTTAAACCAAAAGAAATTTCGCATACCAGTCAAGTACGGGTACGCTTTGTGGAAACAGATCCCCTGGGAATTGTTTGGCATGGCAACTACATCCAGTATTTTGAAGACGGTAGGGAAGCCTTTGGCAGACATCATGGTATTTCTTACTTAGATCAAAAAAAATACGGTTTTGCCACTCCAATAGTAAAATCCAGTACAGACCATAAATTACCTTTGCGTTATGGCGATATTGCTACCATTAAAACCATTTATGTAGATAGTCAAGCTGCGAAAATGGTGTTTCGTTACGAAATTTACAACCAAAACAACCAATTGGTTTGTACAGGTGAAACCATTCAGGTGTTTGTTGATAAAATTGGGGAAGGCGATTTATGGCTAACCATTCCAGCTTTTTTTAAAGATTGGAAACAAAACGTAGGTTTATTGGATGATTAAAGCTTACCTGTCATATAATAACATTATCTCTTCACTTGGTTTCAATAGTGAAAGCGTTGTGAAAAATATTCACAACGAGGTATCTGGATTGCAATTGATAAAAGATAACAAGGCCCTTCCGGAACCCTTTTATTCAGCTTTGATCGATTCTGAAGCACTGGAAAAAGCGTTTTTGAAACTTCAACCAAAGACAGATTATACACGTTTGGAAAAAATGATGATAACGTCTTTAAATGAAGTCCTTCAAAGTTCAAAAATAAAATTGAACGATCGTGTTGGTTTAATAGTTTCCACCACCAAAGGCAATATTGATGCTTTGGACAAAAACAATCCATTTCCAAAAGAACGTGCTTACTTAAGTGAATTGGGGAAAAATATCCAAGAATTTTTCAAATTTGAAAATGAAGCCATTGTGGTCTCAAATGCTTGTGTTTCCGGAATTCTCTCAGTTGCCATTGCCAAAAGGTACATTCAACAAAACACATACGACCACGTATTTATTGTTAGTGGAGATGTTGTTACCGAATTTATCCTCTCTGGTTTCAATTCATTTCAGGCACTAAGTCAGCAACCTTGCAAACCTTATGACAAAAACCGGACAGGCATTAATATTGGGGAAGTAGCTGCCAGTGTTTTAGTTACAAAAAGCAGTGAAAACCTTGCCAAAGAAGCTGTGGAAATACTTGGTGAAAGCTCTTGTAACGATGCCAACCATATTTCAGGTCCTTCCAGGACAGGTGAAGGTTTATATAGGAGTATAAAATTGGCTCTAGACCAAGCTAACTTAACAGCACAGGAAATCGATTATATTTCGGCTCATGGCACAGCTACCATGTTTAACGACGAAATGGAAGCCATTGCCTTTAACAGAATGCAATTGCAAAAAGTGCCTTTAAACAGCTTAAAGGGTTATTTTGGACATACTTTAGGTGCTTCCGGATTACTGGAAACCATTGTAGGTATGCACTCGTTGTACAACAATACACTTTACGTTTCCAAAGGATTTGACACTATAGGCGTTACAAAGCCTATCAACGTAATTACAAAAACCACTTCAAGAGAATTAAAAACCTTTTTAAAAACTGCTTCAGGTTTTGGAGGTTGCAATACAGCCATCATATTAAAAAAATCAAACCAAACAAAAAATCATGTCTAAAACCCGTATTAAAGCTATAGATGCCGTTCAAGAAGCCGAAAAGATAGCCTTTGCTCCTTTTGTTTTTCAAGCAGTTGTTTCCTTAAGAAAATTGGGGATTTTTAATCTAATTTTTCAAAATAGAAAAAAAGGTGGCATTGGTTTAGAAGATATTTCAAAAAAATTAAACATCAGTACCTATGGCGTTGGTGTTTTATTGGAAATTGCCGAAAGCTATAATATAGTTGATAAAGACGAAGCAGGAAATTTTGAGTTAACAACCATTGGATATTTCTTGGCCTTTGATAAGACCGTAGATGTGAACATTAATTTTACCCAAGAAGTATGTTATAAGGGACTTTTTCATTTAACAGAGGCTATTGAAACCGGAAAACCTGCAGGATTGAAAGAGTTGGGAAACTGGAAAACCATCTACGAAGGTCTATCGGTTCTTCAGCCAGATGTTCAAAAAGCTTGGTTTGAATTTGACCATCATTATTCAGATGAAGTGTTTCAAGAAGCCATGGAATTTGTTTTTAGAAACAACCCAAAAACCATTTACGATGTTGGTGCCAATACAGGAAAATTTGCCATAAGTGGCAGTAAATACAGTGATTCTGTCTCTATAAAAATGATAGATCTGCCAGGTCAATTAAAAATTGCACGAGGCAATGTGGCTGCTGCTGGTTTTGCAGATCGTGTGAGTCATTATGAGATAGATTGGTTGTCCAAAAACCCTCAATTACCTAAAGGTGCTGATGCCATTTGGATGAGTCAATTCCTAGATTGTTTTTCTGAAGATGAGATTCTAACCATTTTAAAAGCCTGTGCAGCAGCTGTAAATGACCATGGCGAAGTTTTAATTATGGAAACCTTTACAGATAGACAACGATTTGACAATGCCAAGTTTATCCTGGAAGCAACCTCGCTGTATTTTACGGTTATGGCAAATGGAAATAGTAAAATGTACCCAAGCACTGTGTTAAAAAAACTCATAGATCAAGCAGGATTGGAACTTAAGGAAGATATAGCCGTTGGGGAATATCACACCATCTTTGCATGTAAAAAAAAGTAAACAACAATGAACTCTGAAAACCCAACATGTTGTTCACTAAAAATAACA